>JALYIB010000204.1 GCA_030775965.1 Acidobacteriota bacterium
CCCGCGCATGGTTCGATCGACTTCGTCCAGATCGGCATCCACCATGATTCGAACTAGCTCGGCAAAGCCGACGACAGGTCCCCATCCGAGCAGGTTTGCTGCGCGCGACGCATCAGCGTGAAGGTAATCGACCTCCGCTGGGCGATAGTAGCGCGGGTCAATGGATACGTGCTCGCGCCAATCCAGCGAGGCGTAACCAAAAGCCGATTCAACAAACTCTCGAACTGTGTGGGATTCGCCCGTACCTATAACGTAGTCGCCGGGCTGCTCCTGCTGAAGCATCATCCACATCGCGCGTACATAGTCGGGTGCGTAGCCCCAGTCACGGCGCGCCTCCAGGTTGCCAAGGTGCAGCTTATCCTGCAAGCCCCGTTTGATCATGGCGACCGCCCGTGTGATCTTGCGAGTGACGAAGGTTTCGCCCCGCCTCGGAGATTCGTGGTTGAAGAGAATCCCGCAGCTTCCATGTAACCCATAGCTTTCGCGATAATTCACCGTAATCTGATGCGCGTACACCTTCGCACAGGCGTAGGGACTCCGCGGATGAAAGTGTGTGGACTCGCTCTGGGGAGGCGGACTCGATCCGAACATTTCGCTCGACGAGGCCTGATAGAAGCGAGTCTTGATGCCGCTCCGGTGAATGGCTTCGAGCAAGCGGAGCGTGCCGATCCCCACGACATCGGCTGTGTACTCAGGAACATCGTAACTGACCATCACGTGAGACTGAGCACCGAGATTGTATATCTCATCCGGACGAACCTCATGCAGCAGTCCAGTAAGAGAACTTCCGTCTGCCAGATCCGCGTAATGCAGATGCAGATGCGTATCGGGCAGGTGGCCGTCCTTGTAGATATGATCTATACGTGCAGTATTGAATGAAGATGAACGGCGCTTGACTCCGTGAACCTCGTAACCTTTTTCGAGGAGCAATTCGGCGAGATAGGAGCCGTCCTGACCGGTAATTCCGGATATGAGTGCGCGTTTGGGCATAAGGATTCCTTGGTTCCGTGGTGTTTAGTGTTGTTAAAGCGGGCGGGGTCTGAGCCAAGGCAGCGCGCCGTCCGTTAGCCCGGAATTCGTGCTGCTGCCTTTCCCCGAAAAAACATATTCGAACTGGGTGGTAATTCGACCGATGTTGAATGCCTCCTGCGCATACCGAGTCGCCGCCAGGGAGCATCGCTCCCGCAGGTCGCTATCGCGAAGAAGGGTAAGGGCGGCGTTAACCCATTCCTCAGGGCGGTCAGGCGGCGAGACGAGGCCGGCGCCAATTCTCGAAATGGTGCGCGTGGCCAAGTTTTCCGTCGGCATGGAAAGCAGCGTTGGCTTGCCCGCCGCAAGATAGGTAAGCACCTTGGAGGGAACCGAAAACGCACCGGCGGCCTGATCGAGAAGTCCCAACAGAACTTCGGCTGCGGCCAGCATATCCGGAAGCTTTTCGATGGGTTGAAATGGCAGCACCCGCAAATTCTCCAGATTCCCCACAGCCGCGGCGGATTTCAGCCATTCCGCACCGGGTCCCGTTGACACCACGGCCACTATTATGTCCGGTTGGTCCAGAACAGCACGGGCCAATTCTACGAGGAGCGAGGGGTTGTGTTTCTTCCCGAGCGTTCCTGAATAAAGAAGAAGACGCTTTCCCGTAAAACCGTGCGCAGCCTTCCATTCTTCGGGAGCTGGCGGGGGAGCATTTCGGGCGACGGGGGCCCAGTTTTCGATTACGTGGCACCGCGTCGGGTCGATTCCCCACGCTATGGCAGTATCCAGAAAATCGGGGGTGATGAGAACGATTCCGGCGCTTCCGCGCAGCAACTTTCGCTCGAGATGAGTGTAGTAATACCCCACTAAATGACCGGCGACCGGTAGGCGTTTCGGGAGAAATTCCCGGACGGCAAGACTGTAAAAATCCTGCACCCAGAAGTAAAATTGTGCTCCCGCTTTGTGGGCGGCAACACGGAGGCATTTCTGCACCTCTAGAGGAGTATTTCCCGAGAGCACCACTTCGGGACGAAATGCGGCGATTTGACTGGCGGCTAGCCTGGCATAGCGCAGGTCCTGAGATCGGCGCTTGAAGAGCGAATGCTTGTCGAAGGTTTCACCCAGAGTAAGCCCGAGGATCGTCAGGCTACCCTCGTTCTTCGATTCGGACATGCAGCCCGCCTTGATCTGCTGGATGTCCTGAAAGTGCACATGCCAGACCTGGTGTCCGCGCTGCGCCAGTTCACGGCTCAAGTCCAGCGGAAATGGATAGCCGGCGTAATCGTGTATCAGGATTCGCATATCGGCGCCTCCGTCAAACCGCCGACAAGGTCCTGCCCTGCGGGAAGATATTTTCGATACATGGTTACGTGCGCTCTAGTAGCCGCTCCAATTTCAAAGTGAGTGCGGAAGCATGAAAGGGCATTGGCGCCATACTCGGCGACTTGGGTACTGCTGAGTGCAAACCAAGTCCGGAGCATATCGGCTACTCCGGCGGAGGTGTCTGGGGCGATGAGTCCGGCGTTTTTCCGATCGATTTCCCGCCAGATATTAATTTTGTCTGTGATCAAGACGGGCTTCCCGTAGGCCAGAGCTTCCAGCACAGCGACGGGAAAGGTTTCGCAATGCGAGGGGAGGACAAACGCACTTGCATTGCGGAGGGCATCGGCTTTCCCCTCGCCGTACAGCGGCCCGGTCCAGACCACACGGTGGGCAATTCCAAGATCTGCTGCGCGTCTTTCTAGTTCGTCCTGCCACCCATCCTCGTCCGGGCCGGCGATTACCAAGCGATTTCCGTCATCCGGATAACCGGTGCGGGCGAACGCCTCGAGGAGGATATCGCAGCCCTTCATGCGACAGATTCGACCTAGAAACAAGAGGTAGGGCTTGCTATCCAATTCAGGATGTTGTGCGAGGAACTCTCCGGGATTCCGCGGCGCAGCCCGCGGCTCCTCGATCCCAAGCGGCACTATCTCCTTCCGGCACTTTTCAAGGTAGAAAGTCTGGGCCGCGAGTACCGGTTCTTCTTCGCAAAGGAAAAGTACGGCCGCGGATGCCCGAAGAGCGCGATGAACCAGCGCGTGCCAAAGCAATGCTTTTTTTAGGTGTTTCTTCGGGTAGGTCTGCCTCAGCCAGGGGTTCAGCATCCCGTGTGGGATGACGAAGAATGGAGTAGAGGTACGCCGCAGCGCCAGCCAGACGCCTACAGTATGAAATTTCCACAAGCCGTGTACGACGACAACATCGAATCGGCTGTGGTTTTGGGAGAGCCACTTTCCAAATCCGCGGCTGTAGCGATAGGATGTATACGCCCCGCGAATCGCATGGACCGGAACCGTCCACGACGAACGCCATTGCGAAATGTCGCTGTCGAGCGTGACCACTTCGACATGATGTCCCTCATTGCCAGCGGCCGCCGCAAACTGCCGGATCGCTTCCACTGGACCTCCCAGAGCCGGGTCGATCGAATCGATAGCGTGGAGAATTCTCATGCGGGGATCATTTCTTTGTTTTCGAAGCGCCGCCCGTCGGCATCCGGCCGAATAGGACTCACAGCTGAGGCGCGGATTTTCCGGATCCGGATGAAAGAGGCTGGATTGCCGCCGTGGACCTCGTAACGCGGCACATCGCGGGACACGACGCTGCCGCCTGTGACTACGGCGCACTCGCCGACGGTTACGCCCGGGCAAACCATGCTCCGGGCAGCGACCCAGCACCCATTCTGAAGCTGGATTGGCTCGGTGTAAAGCTTGAGATTGGGATGGCCCCAATCGTGGTTGCCGGTGCATAAATATACGTCTTGTGAGACGCAGACGTGCGCGCCGATTGTGACTTGCGCGAGATTATCAATCCAGAGGCGTTCCCCCAGCCAAGAGTGTTCGCCAATCGAGAGCCGCCACGGAAATTTTACGCGTAAACCAGGCTTGATGTACACGCCGGCGCCGACCTTCGCGCCAAAAGCACGGAGCACAAAACACTTGACGCGCGAGAACGGAAACAATTCGCTGCGTACCAAGGGGGACCCGGCAAGATGCCAGAGAATTTCGACAGCAGCAGGCCTTCCCCGGTGCAGCAGGGCATTGTCGGGCAGAGATAGATCAATTGGTAAAGGGGTCATGATAATTATTTTTGGGGTATGGAAATAGAGAGTACGCTAAATCGCACTCGGCAAGGCTCGGGGGACGCAGGCCTGGAT
>JALYIB010000205.1 GCA_030775965.1 Acidobacteriota bacterium
GTGATGGGCTCCGGCTCCAAATCGTATTCCGTCCGCTCACTCTGATCGCGCAGGGAAATGATGTGGCTGACGCGCCCGCCCTCCATCTTGATTACCGCGCCTTCGCCGTCGTAAGCCTCCGGCCCCGGATTAATCTCCACCGCGTCGGGACGCACGTGATACCAACCCAGCCGGTTGCGATTCGATTCCGTATATCCCGCGCGCCGCAAATAATCGGTAATCTCGCTCGCTTGCGTCTGATCTCCCACCATCACCGGCTGTGGAGCCGCGTACAGCATGGAAGTGTTGGCGAACGGCCCGTTGCGCAGCTTGTCTTCGATAATCCGCGCGTACTTGCTGTAGTAGTAAGTGAAGACGCCCACCGAGAGCGTACCCAGCACTAAAAACGAAATGAGAAACGCACGGCCCCAGGGACTGCCCACAAAGCGGACCAATAGGGCACGGCGCGGAGTCTTAGGCTTAGTAGGCTTAGCAGCCACTGGAACACCTGATCATTTCTTGGTTTCTTCTAAGGAGTACAGTTCTTTCCAGAGGTCCTGGTTAGGGGACCAATCCGGGTTCTGATGTCCCGTGATCTGCAATTCGTCCACCTTGAGCGTACCGTGCCCGTAGAGGCAGATGTACTCGGTCTTGGGCGCGCCCAACAGCACATGCGTCCATGACCCCGTGTGCACGGGCATACGCAGGCGCCGCAGGCAAGCGCGGCAGCGATAGCGCTGGTCGAGCGCAATCAGCCACAGCAACCCCGCCCCGAAGAGCCAGAACAGCAGCATGATGAAGGTGTAGTTCAAATCGGTAACGAAGGGATCCCGAAACCGCATGTGCATGAAGGTATCCGGAGGAGGCATGAGCGCCGTCAGCAACCGTCGCGTGCCCCAGAGGATTCCCGCGGCAGCCACCAGCTTCGCAACCAGATAGGCCCAGTACCTCATGCGTTTGTCTTTTTTAAGTGTGGCACATTTTATAAGACGCGCATCGCCCTCGTTTGTTCCAAAGGTTGGCGGAATTTCAGACCGCCGGCATGAAGACCACCAGTGTGACGGCCTCTTGAATGAGCTTGAGCTGAAAGCCCGTGAATTCGCCAAACCTCAGGCGGTTGGCCGGCACCGCCAGGCAGTATTCCAGCAGCGCAATAAACCACGACACCAGAATCGCCTTCCACAGAAGAACAGTGGTCACGAAATAAAGGATAGCGAGCGCCGAGCGCGGATATCAGCCGTTAGCCCCTGTGGAAGAACCTACTGCCGCCCGTCTTCAAGACGCGTGATGGGGTTCTCATGCGCATGAGCGATCCGCGCCAGGCTATCGACGCTCTCGATTACCTGGACGATCAGAGTCTGGCTCTTCTCGAGCAAAGCCTCGTTCCTCTGGTGGGCTTCTTCGTTCTTCCGCTGCATGTGGACCACAAGTTCCATGCTCTCGGCCAGCGCCTCGTGGCGTTCCGTCAACTTTTCGAGGCGTTGATCGATATCCATCTCACTCAACAGTATATCTGAGGCTGGATTTTTCTCAGGAAATCTGAACGCCCCACTCTTGCGGGCTTTTGTTTACACTGAAGCCATGGAAGTTCATTTCACCCCTGAGCAGGAAGCGCAACTCGCACAAATCGCTAACTCCGCCGGGACGGACGCCCAACGTTTGGTGAAAGAGGCCGCCTTGCGTCTGCTCGAAGTGGACGTCCGCTTTCGCGCCGCCGTTCGCGAAGGCATCGCCGAAGCCGATCGCGGCGAGTTCATAGAGGAGCAAGAGATGGACGCCCGCCTGGAGCAGATGTTGCGTTCCTGAACAATGCGAATCCGCTGGACGCACGCCGCTTCCGAGGACCTGCAGCACATCAACGATTACCTCAAAGAACACCATCCACGCTACCGTCAGGCAACCGTCCGCAAGTTGTACGAGTCCATTGGCGGATTGAAACAGTGGCCGCACCGTGGCCGCCGCGGACGCGAAGAAGGAACCCGCGAGTTGCCATTTTCCCCGTTGCCTTACGTAGTCGTTTACCGTGTGACCACCGAGACTATTGAGGTTCTGCGTATTTATCATGCCGCGCAGGACCGCCCTTAACAGGCGCTTGCGAACTCAGAACGGGACATCCTCGGAAGTCTCTGCCGGCTGCGCCTCCTCAAATGGAGGAGGCTCGTAGTCCGATAGGGAAACCCAATTACTATTCCACTGCTGCGCCGTGTAGATCACCAAGTTGCCCTTTTCGTCAAAAACGGATTTCGAAATTTTCAATAGCTTCGACGGTTTTGGGGAATCGAAACTCTTAATCCATTCCTCATATTCAGGATCGTCCCAAAGGACCCATTCGACAGAAGTATAGGTTCGAGACAACAACCATTGCGAGAGCTCAGCACGGGTGGTGAAAAACACCCGGTACCAGACACCAAGAAGCTTCTTCAATTGCGCAAAAATTGGATGATTTGAACGAAGGATTTCACGGATAGCTTCATCAGAGTTTTGTTTCTCCTCGGTCAAATAGGTAACAAGCTGGTTTAGGGTTTGCATATTAGCCTGCAAATCCTTCAGAATATCAACCTCTCTCTGTCTTCCTTCATTGCGGAGGAAGCGTTGAAACATACCCGCCCACTGTTCACGCAGGAACACGAGAATGTCTTGAGCGGACCCAAACGGCGTTATTGGGTTATTGTTTGGAAGACCGTGAACTTCCTCCAAAAACACATAAACTCGCGGGTCATCGACGTAACTAAACGTAACCCCGGGAAGATCTTTGTTTTTGAGGTACGTCTGATACTCGCCGAGTACTGCGGATTCCACAAAGATAAAAACTTGAATTCCCAAATCGTACGGATCGCACCTGCTTGAGGTCGTAAAAGGTTGAACTGACAAACACTTTAGGGCGTGCCATTTTTATGCGAATGCGAACTATTGATGGCCTTCGTCGGACATTTTTGCCATTTATCGCCGCTATCACAGATTGCCGAGCCATACAATACATACAATACAACGCCCTCCTCACGTCGGATGCCCCCAAGGCGCACCCAATAGTTGTCGCCGACTGGGAGTCTCAGGTGAAGCGCTTTGCCGTGGGTCGATTTAAACGCATCGGCCCATCCCAATCATCCTTGGTGGTTTTCAACCACCTTATGGCGCATCCAATACCTGCTAACACACTGTAAAAAAACGCTTTTCGTTTGGCACCACGCTTGCCTCGAAACAACCGAATCGTGGTTGCAATGAAGCGCATCGCTTTTTCGACAGCTCTTCTCACCCTCGCCCTAGTGGCGTGGGCGCAACCCCCTTATCCCCAAAACCCGCAGGGCCCTCCGCCGCAGCCGGGCCAGGAC
>JALYIB010000206.1 GCA_030775965.1 Acidobacteriota bacterium
GCGGAAGAGCGCTTCGTAACGCGCGATGATTTCGAGCGCGACGATCACGGCCACCACTTCGATGGCGGCGCTTTTTTCGGCGGGCTGCGCGAAGTAGCTGACGGCGGCCGAGTCGATGTCGAAGGGCAGAGTCTTTTTGAGGCGGAAACGGATCAGCGAGAGTTGCTCTTCGGGCGATGCCGGAAAGGCGTCGAAATCGAGAACGCTGACGCGGGCCGCGTAATCCGGCAGAATGAGCGCGGCGCGGCGGCGTTTGCGGGCATGGTCGAGGGGCGCGATGCGCTTGAGCACGGCCGCGACGGCGTCGGCCTTATGAATGTTGTCTTCGACCGGAGAAACCACCAGGGTGCCGGGTTCGAAAGGCGCGAAGCCGGGGTCCCCTGCGCGACCGTTGCCAGGCTGCGCGAAGGCGATACCGGCCTCCGACAACTCGAACACATAGTTCGGCGAGGGGTCTTTCACGAGCTGCGAAATTTGACTCAGGATGGACATTAAACCTCGATGAATGTCACCTTGTTAATTTCCTTGAGCGTGGTGATGCCGGAGCGCGCTTTCTCGAGCGCCGACTCGCGCAGGAAAGTCATGCCTTCTTCGCGCGCCGCGCGGCGGATTTCGGACGCCGGACGCCGGTTGAGAATCATTTCGCGAATGCGCTCGGAAAGATCCAGCAATTCGTGGATGGCGCTGCGGCCGCGGAAGCCGGTGCCGCCGCATTCAAAGCAACCGGAGCCTTCGTAGAACGTGACATCGCCCCAATCGACGAGATTCAAGCCGCTCTCGACCAGATAGGATTCGTCGTATTTGACGGGCGCTTTGCAATGCGGGCAGATCACGCGCACCAGGCGCTGCGCCAGAATGCAGTTAAGCGCGGAAACGAAGTTGTAGGCTTCGACGCCCATGTTGAGGAAGCGGCCCAGCACGTCAAGCACATTGTTGGCGTGAACGGTGGTGAATACAAGATGTCCGGTAAGCGCGGCGTTGATGGCGATCTGCGCGGTTTCCTGATCGCGAATTTCGCCCACCATGACTTTGTCGGGATCGTGGCGCAGAATGGAACGCAGGCCGCGCGCGAAGGTAAGCCCCTTCTTTTCGTTCACGGGGATCTGGGTGATGCCTTTGATCTGATATTCGACGGGATCTTCAATGGTGATGATTTTGTCCTCGTCGTTCTTGATCTCGCTCAGCGCCGCGTAGAGCGTGGTGGTTTTACCGGAGCCGGTGGGTCCGGTGACCAGCACCATGCCGTAGGGTTCCTTGATGTAGCGGCGGAATTTGAGCAGATCGTTATCGGCGAAGCCCACCACGTCGAGCGAAAGCTTGGCGAATTTCTCGCTCATGGATTCCTTGTCCAGCACGCGCAGCACGGCGTCTTCGCCGTAGATGGTGGGCATGATGGAGACGCGGAAATCGATCAAGCGGTTTTTGTAGCGCACGCGGAAACGGCCGTCCTGGGGAACGCGGCGCTCGGCGATATCCAGCTCGCTCATGACCTTGATGCGCGAAATGATGGTGGAGTGCCAGTCCTTGGCGATGGGCGGCATGGCGTAATGCAGCACGCCGTCGATGCGGTACTTGATGGCCACTTCCTGATCGCGCGTTTCGATATGGATATCGCTGGCGCGCCGTTCGAGCGCGTTGAAGATGGTGGTGTCGACCAGTTTGATGACCGGCGCGATGTCGGAATCGCCGGCGGCGAGGCGGTCGATCGATAGCGTTTCATCCGGATTGTCTTCGTCGCCGACCACGTCGAGCGCGAAGCCCTCGGTGACTTCTTCGAGAACGCGCTGCGATTGCTCGGTCTTCTTCAACAAATCGGCAATCTGCGATAACGTAGCCACGCGCACGCGCAGCTTCTTGCCGAGCAGGACGGCCAGTTCGTCGATCAGGTTTAAATTTCGGGGATCGGCGATGGCGATTTCGAGGTTTCCATTATCGGCCTGGATGGGGACGAAGTTGTAGCGGAACATCAGGTCGACCGGGATCGAGTGGAACAGATCGTGGTCGATGCGGGTTTCCTTAAGATCGACAAACTCGTGATAATAGCGCCCGGCCAGCGCGCGCGCCTTAGAGATTTCCTGCAGCGGATCTTGCGGAAGAATTTGGTTGGTGGCTGCCATGTTTCAGTCTCAGGAGCGAATGGAGTCCGCTAAGGAAAAGATCGGCAGATACAGGGAAATCAGTACGAACGCCACGAAAATGCCCATGATAATCATGATGACGGGCTCAATCAGGCTCAGCGCGGCGGTGACGCGAGTGGCGACATCGTCTTCATAAAACTCGGCTACGCTGCCGAGCATGGCGGGCAACGCGCCGGTGGACTCGCCGACCTCAATCATATCCAGCGACAGGCTGGGGAAAACGCCGGTGATGCGCAGCGCGCCTGAAAGCGACTGCCCTTCGCGCACCAGCTTGGCGGCTTTTTGCAGGACTTTTTTAAGAACTTGGGTTCCCAGCGAGTCAGCCGAGGTATCGAGCGCCTGCATCAGCGGAATGCCGCCGATCAGCAAGGTGCTGAGGACGCGCGAGAACTGCGCCACTTGATATTTGAGCCAGACCTCGCCCAGCACCGGCACTTTGAGCAAAGCGCGGTCGAAGGCTTCTTTGCCGGCGGGCGTTTTCCCCCAGGCGCGCAGAGCGATGGCGGCTGCAACCAAGATCCCGAACCCCAGCAGCACGTAGCCGCGCGCCGTGGTGCCGATGGCGATCAGGATCAGCGTGGGCGTCGGCAGCTGGGCTTGCATGCTGCTATAGAGCTCGGCGAAATTCGGGACCACGTAGGTGATCAGAAATACGATCAGGCAGGTGACCAAGACGATCAGCAGCGCCGGGTACATCAGCGACACTAGCAGTTTTTTGCGCACCGACAGCGCCAGTTTCTGGTAAGTAACAAAACGCTCGATCACTTCGGCTAGCGATCCGCTGCGTTCGCCGGCCAGCACGCTGGTGACGTAGATGGGCGGGAACACGCCTTGCTTCGCGAAGGCGTCGGAAAGGAGAGCGCCGCTTTTGACTTCGTCGCGAACGTTACGAATGTGGCTCGAGAGTTTGGGGTCTGTGAGGCGTTCGGCCAGCAAGTCCAGGGCGCGCAGGATGGGCAGGCCGGCGCGGATCAGGGTGACGAATTGCTGGTTGAAAATCAGGAATTTTTCGAGGTTGAAACGCTTGCCGCTGGGGCGCAATCCGGATGCCAGGCCAACGATTTCCGAACGCGGCTTGATGTTATAAACCAGGAAGCCCTGCTGCGTGTACCGATCGCGCAACTCGCGCTCGGAGGCGGCCTCGGCCACCTGCTGGTGAATCTCCCCGCGTGCGTCAGCGTATTTAAGCGTCCACTCAGCCATGCCGTAAGTCATTGAGGGCTAGATGGTTAGCTTGAAGACACTGCTCCGGTGCTAGCCCTACAAAGAGAAAGACGCTGGCGGAGACTGGAACGTGCATGTGCATTCTTGCCTCATCTGACTGCGCGATCAGGTTCCACGGGCCGCGAGATCAACGCCGCTAGCACGGCCATCGTCAGCGCGGCGATTTGCCTTCCGCGGCGATTCCCGCTAGATTGTGGATTGAACATGCTCATGCGTCCGACGCTGCCTTCATTATGGCTCTTGACGATCGCCCTGGCCGCGGGACTGGCGCTGGCGGGATGTAAAAAAGAATCCCAGCAGACCGATTTTCAAATGGGCGAGCGCGTGGTCGCGAAGCCGCTGCTGTATAACGTGGTGCAAACCATGTGGCGCACGCAGCTCGGGGACCTGTTCAAGGTGCGCGTGCCGGATCACCGGTTCCTGGTGATTTCGCTGTCGGCCACGAACAACGGGGGCAAGGCGGTGGCGGTACCTTTCCTCACGCTGGAAGGCTCGAATCGCGAGGAGTATCACGAGATGCAAACCGGCGACGGCGTGGACAACTGGTTCGGCTTGCTGCGCGAGATCGCGCCCGGCGAAACCAAGGTGGGCAACATTGTTTTTGACGTACCCCTGGCGTCTTACCGCTTGCGTCTTACCGATGGCGGCGAACCGGGATCGGAGAGGCTTGTATGGGTGGAAATCCCCTTGCGCATCGACACGGATACCGGCGTGACCGCGCCGTTACCGGGACAGTAATCCGCCGCGGGTGGGCGGTGTTGCTGTTGGCGGCGATGCCGGCATTCGGCGCGCTCGCGGTGGATCGCATCGCGCTGCATCAGTTCGAAGACGGGCCGGTGCTGGGACCCAACCATGCGTTTTTGCCCGGGGAAACCGTATATTTCAGCTGCCGGCTGACCGGTTATCAACTTGCCGGGGCCGCCGACGAGCAGCGCAGCGTGAAGCTTTCTTGGAAGATGCAGGTGAGCGATCCCAAGGGCGTTCCGCTGGTGAGCGAAAGCGGCGGCGAGATCGCCGAGCCGGTGGCGGCGCAGGATAAAAACTGGTACCCGAAATTCCTGCAGCAGTTCAAGATCCCACCGTTCGCTCCCGGCGGCGCTTATCACATTAAGATTACGGCGCGCGATCAAGTGGCGAAAACCGAGCTTACTTCGCAACTGGATTTCCAGGTGCGCGGGCATGCCGTCGAGCCGAGCGATACTTTGACGGCGCGTAATCTACGCTTCGTCAAGGACGAAACCGACGGGCCGCCGCTCGACCCGGCGCTGTATCATCCCGGCGAGACCATGTGGGCGCGCTTCGACATGACGGGTTACAAGTATGGCGATAAAAACCACTATTCAGTGGAATACGGACTGGCGATCCTGCGCGAATCGGGCGAGCAGGTTTTCGCGCAGCCCGCAGCCGCGGCGGACTCGAGCGAAGGGTTTTATGCGCAGCGCTACGTGCCAGGCGCGGTCAGTTTGAATCTGCAGCCGGACGTGCCGGAGGGAAGCTATACGCTGGTGATCACCATGGAAGACAAGGTGGGCGGGCAGATGGCGGAGGCGCGCGCCGGGTTCCGCATCCAGAAATAAGAGCGCGATCCCACGTCCGTGTTACACTGAAAATCGCAACATTTCTAGGAGTTTTCGCGTGGATCGTCGAACCCGTAAAGATCTCAAGACCGATAAGTTTGCCGAGGATGTCTTCGACGTTTTCGAGTGGGCGTCCGTACACAAGGCCGAAGTGGTGCGCTACGGCGCGATCCTGTTGGCCGTGGTGCTGATCGTCGTGGGCATTGTGTACTATAACCGCAACCAGGCGGTGGCCCGCGAGGAAGCGCTGGCGAAGGCGCTGCGCATCGACGACGCCACTATCGGCGACGTGGTCCAGCCCACGAACATGCACTTCGACGCCGAGGCCGATAAGGACAAGGCCAAGATGCAGGCCTTCACGAACCTTTCGGCGAAGTACAACGGATCCCAGGAGGCCGCGGTGGCCGACATGTACCTGGGCAGCTACGCGGTGGATGCCGGAAACCTGGCGGAAGCTGAGAAGCGCTACCGCAAAGTGGTGGACGACGGGCCCAAGGCTTACGCCGGACTGGCGCGGCTTTCGCTCGCGCAAGTGTACAGTTCGGAGGGAAAAATGGCGGATGCCGAGAAGGTCTTGCGCGACGCCATCGCCAATCCATCGCTCACGGTCTCGAAGGAACACGCCACCATTGTGCTGGCCGAATTGCTGGCCCCGAACAATCCGGCCGAGGCGCACACGCTGATCGATCCGCTGCGCACTTCGCTGCGCGGAGCGATCAGCCGCACGGCGATCACGGATTCGGCCAACCTGCCGCCGGTGAACGCCGCGGCTCCCGCCAAGTAATTTGCCCGGCACGCTGGCTCATTTGCGGTTTCCGCTGGAACGCTCGCGCGGACGGCGCTACCCGGAGCTGGCGCATCCTTACCGCAATCCTTTTCAGCGCGACCGCGATCGGGTGGTGCACGCGCGGGCATTCCGGCGTCTGGAAAACAAAACGCAGGTGTTCACGGCGGGCGTTTCGGATCACTTTCGCAACCGCCTGACACATACCATTGAGGTATCGCAGATCGCGCGCACGTTGGCGGGTGTTTTGGGCGTAGATGAAGATTTGACGGAGGCGCTGGCGCTGGCGCATGACATCGGCCATCCGCCCTTCGGCCACGCGGGGGAAGACGAATTAGACCGCCTGATGCGCCGCTTCGGGGAGCGATTCGATCACAATTCGCAAGCGCTGCGGATTGTCGAATCGTTTGAAAGCCGCTATGCGCGTTTTCCAGGGTTGAACCTGACGTTTGAAGTTCGCGAGGGGATCGCCAAACATTCGCGCGATTTCGAGCGTGGGGAATTTCCGGAATTGGACGAATATTTGCCGGGGCTGCGGCCGCCGATCGAGGCGCAGCTGATCGATGCCTGCGATGAGATCGCTTACGACACGGCCGATATCGATGACGGTTACCACGCGGGTCTGGTGACGATGGAGGGCGCTTGCCGCGCCTCCGATATGTTTCGCGAACTGGCGGAAGCGGCGGAAATGCAATTTCCAGGGGCTCCCGAGCGGGTGCGCATGCATGAGGTGGTGCGCGGATTGATTGACTGGCTGGTGTCGGGGCTGCTCGAAGGCACAGTGGCGGCCTCGCAGGGTTTGTCGGATGCGGAGGCGGTGCGGGCACATTCGCAAAGGGTGGTGCGGTTTACTCCGGCGGCGGCCGAAGGGGCTGCGCAGTTGAAGCGCTTCCTGCGGGCTGAGGTTTATGGAGCCGAGCAATTGGTACGGGAACGGCGGCGGTCCGTGGCGCGGATCGAGCGGTTGTTCGAGGTTTTATGGGCACAGCCGGAGTCGATGCCGGCGGCGTACCGGGAAGATTCCGTGGGGGAAACGCTGCATCGCCAGGTGTGCGACTACATTGCAGGAATGACCGATGGGTTCTTTGAACGCACCTGCGAACAGGTGGGCGTCTAAGGCCCGTCAACCTTCTGGTCCGATATACGTCGTAATAGGTAGTGATGCGGAAGCTGGTGGCAGTATCGGCATTGGTCCTGTGCTTGGGGGCCCGCAGTCCCAAGCTTTCGAAAGACGAGCAGGTTATTCACGCGCTCAACCGCTTGACGTTCGGGCCGCGGCCGGGGGACGTCGAGGCGGTTCGCAAAATGGGCGTGAAGAAGTGGATCGATCTACAGCTTCATCCGGAGCGCATCGCCGAGAACCCGGAGCTGGCGCAGCGGCTGGCTCCGCTCGAATCGCTGCGGCTATCGCAGGCTGACACCGAGCGTAATTATCCCAATCCGCAATTGATCCGCGCGATTGCGGCGGGGCGGCAGGCGATGCCCGCCGATCCAGTCACGCGCGCGGCTGTCGAGCGTGTGGTGCAGCGTTTCAAAATAAAGAAGGACGCCGCGGATAATGGGCCCCTGGAGCCACAGGTTCCGCTGGAGCAGTTGCTGAGCCGTGAGCAGATCCGCCTGCTGCGCACGGGGAACGTGGAGCAGAAGCGCGCCGTGATCGCGGCCATTCCCGAGGAGCAAATGGACGATGTTGCGATCGCGCTGCCTCCGGGATTGCGGCTGCAATTACTGCCGGCGGTCGAGCCTGCGCTGCGCCGCAAGCTGATGTTCTTGACGGCTCCGCAACAGTTGGTGGCCTTCGATTTGAGCGAAGGCAAACTGTATCGCGCGATTTTGAGCAACCGGCAGCTGGAGGAACAACTGGTCGACTTCTGGTACAACCACTTCAACGTGTTTCTGGACAAGGGCGCGGAGCGCTATCTGGTGCCGACCTACGAGCGCGAGGCCATTCGTCCGCATGTGCTGGGCAAGTTCCGCGACCTGCTGGAGGCTACGGCCCAGAGCCCGGCCATGCTGTTTTTCCTGGACAACTGGGAGAGCGTGGGTGCGACGGCGCCGCAGCGCGGGAACGCCAAACGGCCCGCGCGCGGGCTGAACGAAAACTATGCGCGCGAGTTGATGGAGCTGCACACGCTGGGCGTCGACGGCGGTTACACGCAGAAAGACGTGACGGAAGTGGCGCGCTGCTTCACTGGCTGGACCATTCGGCAGCCGCGCGAAGGCGGCGATTTCTTCTACAACGATAAGGTGCACGATAAGGGCGCGAAAACCGTGCTGGGCGTGAAGATTCCGGCGGGCGGCGGTAAAGACGACGCCGAAAAAGTGCTGGATATTCTGGCGCGGCATCCGGCGACGGCGCGATTTATAGCGAAAAAGTTGGCGCAGCGGTTTGTGGCCGACGATCCGCCGCAAAAGCTGATCGATAAGATGGCCAAGACTTTTCGCGATAAGAACGGGGACATCCGTGAAGTCATGAAGACCATGCTCACGTCGGACGAATTCTTCTCGGAGGCGGCCTATCGCGCCAAAGTGAAAACGCCGTTTGAGATGATCGTCAGCGCGGTGCGCGCTACCGGCGCGCAAGTGGACTTCGCGTTTCCGCTGGCGAATCAGATCGCGCAGTTGGGGGAGCCGCTGTACCGCAAGCTCGAACCCACCGGGTACTCCGACGCAAATAGTGAGTGGGTGAACTCGGCGGCGCTCCTGGCGCGGATGAATTTCGCCCTGTCGCTGGCGCAAAACAAGGTGCCGGGTTCGAAGCTCGATGCTGCGCTTTTCAGTGGCGCGCCGGCGGACATCGCGCGGCAGGTTTTGTTTACCGACGCCAAGCCGGAAACGCTGGCGGCGATTGAGAAGCAGACGCAAGGGTCGAACAACGCTCCGGTGGTGGGATTGATGCTGGGATCGCCCGATTTTCAGAGGAGATGACCAATGACCACGCGACGGCTATTCCTCAAGAGCACGGGATTGGCGATGTTCGGCGTGGGCGCGGCGCCGATGTGGCTGGCACGCGCGGCCGATGCGCCCAGTGCCCGCAAAAAAGTTTTAGTAGCGGTGTTCCAGCGCGGCGCGGTGGATGGGTTGAATGTGGTGGTCCCGTTCGGCGAGAAGAGCTATTACGCGCTGCGGCCGACCATCGCCATTCCAGCGCCTAAAGCCGGGGCTGAATCGGCCGTGGATCTCGACGGGTTTTTCGGGCTGCATCCGGCCTTGGCTCCGCTTAAGCCGATGTTTGACGCCAATAAGCTGGCGATTGTGCAAGCGGTGGGATCGCCCGATCCGACGCGTTCGCATTTCGACGCGCAGGATTACATGGAATCCGGCACCCCGGGACGCAAAGCCACTACGGACGGCTGGCTGAACCGGGCGCTGCCCCCTTTGGGCGACGCGCACAAGTCGCCAGTGCGCGCGGTAAGCCTGGGGCCGTCGTTATCGCGGACGGTGCGCGGCCATAACGATGCGGTGGCCATCAACAATCTGAACGAATTCAAGGTGCAGGAGGCCAGTGGGGCTTCCACGTTTGAGAGCATGTACGCCTCGACGCTCGACAGCATGTTGAACGGCACCGGGCGCGAGACGTTCGACGCCGTGAAGCTGGTGCAGTCAATTCAAGCGCAGCCCTATAC
>JALYIB010000207.1 GCA_030775965.1 Acidobacteriota bacterium
CATCGCATCAAAAGCACGCGTCGTGGTCGATAGAATCCCCGGCGTGCCCGACGGCCTGCGCACCGACGAAAAAGGAAATTTGTACGTCGCCGCCGACAAAGTGTCCGTCTACGCCCTCTCAAACAACGGACCCGCGAAACTGCTAGGCGAAGTTGTTGTAGGCGAGACCCCGTCGAATATAGCCTTCGGCGACCCCGATATGGAAACGCTCTACATTACCGCACGTACCTCGATCTATCGCGTGCGCTTAGGCGTCAAGGGAGCGTTACCTTATTAGCCGCCAATATCCACAACATCCGCTGCTCGGCGTAGGCGCCATCGTCTTCGACGGCGATTCTACACTACTCGTGGAACGTGCCGGCGAGCCGCTGAAAGGCTGGTGGTCCATCCCCGGAGGCCTCCTCGAAACCGGCGAGCTCCTGGAAGACGCCCTGCGCCGCGAAGTACTCGAAGAGACCGGACTCGCAGTCGAAATCGTCTACCGCTTCGACATCTTCGAACGCATCATGCGCGACGCCGTCGGCCGCGCCGAATACCATTACGTCTTAGTGGATTACGTCTGCAAAGTCGTGGGCGGTCACCCCGTCCCGGGCGATGACGTGAGCCGCGTCGAGTGGGTCCCCTGCGCGCGCCTCCACGAGTACAAAGTGACGTCCGGCACAATAGAAGCAGTCGAGCGAGCCTACGCCAATGAACTCAGAACCCGTTCTCGAGTTTGAAGCTCTTCGCGCATTAGTCGGCCGCTACGTGCGCAGCGCGCTCGGCCGCCGCGAGCTGGAAGAAGTTGCGCCCTCCAGCGATCGGGCCGCCCTGGAAACCGCGCTAGCCGAAACCGCCGAGGGTATCGATTATCTGCGCGCCGCATCGCAACCGCAATCCGCCTCGCGCGGCGCGGCGATCCGCATCAACTTCGCCGATATCGCTGACCCCGCGAGCGCCGTAGCCCGCTTGCGCATTGAAGGCGCCACTCTCGAAGCGCAAGAAATTTACGAACTCACTCGCTTACTCGACCTGGCCGCCGAAGCCCGCGGAGTTCTGGTCTCCGCTGGCCCACGCTTTCCACGTCTGTCCGCTCACGGAGCCGCCATCGCCGATCTACGCGAACTCGCCCATGAACTCAGCGGCAAAATTCTTCCCGGCGGAATGCTGGCCGATCACGCTAGTGTCGCCCTGGGCCGCCTGCGCCGTGACATTGAAAAGCAGCGCCAGTCCATCCAGCATTCACTCGAACGCTTCCTGCGAGCCCATCAAGCCGACGGCACTCTCCAAGAAGATTTCGTCACCATCCGCAACGACCGCTTCGTAGTCCCCGTCGTCACCGGCCGCGAGCGCCGCGTCGATGGCGTGATTCACGGAGCCAGCGGCAGCGGCCACACCCTGTTCGTCGAGCCGCTGGAAACCATCCAGCTCAACAACGAACTCGTGCGCTTGACGGAGGAAGAAGCCCGCGAAGTCCACCGCATCCTGCGCGAGTTCACCGCGCGCCTCCGCACGCACGCTCCCGCCATTGCGTCCACCACGAAAGCCCTCGCGCGCCTGGAACTGATCTTCGCCAAAGCCGAATTCGCGCAGGCCTTTAACTGCGTTGTTCCGCGCATCAGTCCCGATGAAACCCGCCGCCTCATCCTCCGCGAAGCCCGCCACCCCTTGCTAGAAGACATCTTACGGAAGCAGCAGAAAGCCGTCGTGCCCATCACCTTCGATCTGGACCACGAGCAGCGCACCCTCCTCATCAGCGGCCCCAATACCGGCGGCAAGACAGTGACTTTGAAGACTGCTGGTCTCCTCGCGCTAATGGCCCACGCCGGCCTGCCCGTACCCGCCGCCGAAGCCGAGTTCCCGTTGTTCGACGAAGTCCTAGCCGACATCGGCGACCATCAGTCGATCCAGGAAAGCCTCAGCACGTTTTCCGCCCACATCGTGTCGATTCGTTCGATGCTCGAAAGCGCCACGCCAGATTCTCTAGTCCTCATCGACGAACTCGGCCGCGCGACCGATCCCGAAGAAGGCGGCGCGCTAGGCGTGGCCGTGCTCGACACCTTCCGCGTGCGCGGAGCCTTCACCGTAGCCTCCACCCACCTGCTGGCGCTCAAGCTCTACGGTGCGTCCACCGCCGGCGTCCGCAACGGTTCCATGGGTTTCGACGACGCCACGCTAGCACCCACGTATGTTCTACGCCTGGGCGCACCCGGGAAGTCCGCGGGCCTCGACATCGCCAGCCGTCTGGGCCTCGACCCGGCGCTCATCCAAGACGCCCGCGCCCGCATGACCACCACCGAGCGCGACAT
>JALYIB010000208.1 GCA_030775965.1 Acidobacteriota bacterium
CTTCATCGGCTGGACCATGGGAGTCAATCACAGCACCCTAGGCACCGCCACCGTGAACGCGATCTGCAACCTGGCGCTGCTTACAGGACACATTGGCCGCGCCGGCGCTTCCCCCTTCTCCATCACGGGCCAGTGCAACGCCATGGGGACGCGGGAAGCCGGTTTCGCTTCCAGTCTCCCGGGCTACCGCAAATTCGACAACGCTCAGGACCGTGCGGATTTGGCCACCATCTGGGGCATGGATGAATCACGCATTCCGGTCAAACGTGGCTTGGCATACCCGGATATAGTCGAAGCCGCAGTCGCAAAAAAGATCCGCGCCCTGTGGATCATCGCCACCAATCCCTTGGTTTCCTACCCGAACCAGGATGTGCTGCGGCACGGGCTTTCAAATCTCGACTTCCTCGTGGTACAGGACGGCTACCATCCCACACCCACCACTGAGTTGGCCGACTTGGTGCTGCCCGCCGCGATTTGGGGCGAAAAGGAAGGCACCTACACCAACTCCGAACGCCGCGTGAGCAAAGTGAATCAGGCTGTCGCGCCGCAGGGCGAGGCTCGCTCGGATTTCGACATCTTCCTCGCGCTCTCTGAGAAACTCGGATGCCGCGACGAACTGTACCCAGGCTGGACCACCGTCGAGGACGCTTTCAACGAATGGCGCCGCGTCTCGCAGGGACGGCTGTGCGATTACTCCGGCATCAGCTATGCGTTACTGGCGCAGCATGGCGCGGTTCAATGGCCGTTGACGGATGGCGCAACTCCCCAAGCCACATCGCGCCTCTACGCGGACGGCCAGTTCCAGACCCCGGATGGCCGGGCCAAATTAGTATGCGCGGACTGGGCTCCGTTCCCGGAGCAACCCACTGCGCCCTACCCGTTCGTACTCAATACCGGCAGGACTGTCGAACACTGGCACACGCGCACGAAAACCCGTGAGGTTCCGATTCTCGAACGGCTTTCGCCGCGGGCCTGGCTCGAAATGAATCCACGCGATGCGAAAAAGCTCGGACTGCGCAGCCACGATTCAGTGGATATCGTCTCGCGCCGGGGCCGCGTCCGCGAGGTTGAACTTCGTCTTACCGAGATTACTGCGCCCGGGCAGGTGTTCATGCCTTTCCATTTTGCTGAAACCAATGTGAATGAGGTGACACAAGACGCCTTCGATCCCATCTCGCGCGAGCCCAACTACAAGCAGTGCGCGGTGCGGGTCGAGCGCTCGGGAGTCAACGTATGAAGCAACAACTCGTAGTGGTCGGCAATGGCATGGCGGGAGTCTCCTGCGTCGAGCAGATCCTCAAGCAGTCGCACGATTTCGATATCACGATCTTTGGCGACGAGACCCACGTCAACTATAACCGCATCCTGTTGTCTCTAGTGCTCGCGGGCGAGAAATCCGCGGAGGACATCGTCATCAACGATATCGACTGGTATCAGACCAACGATATTCGCGCACGACTCGGTGTAAAGATCGCCAGCATCGACCGCGACAAAAAAATTGTGATCGACGAAAACGGCGGCGTCACCGAGTACGACAAGCTGATCCTGGCTACCGGAAGCAGCGCTTTCATCCCGCCGATTCCTGGCGTGGACAAGAAAAACGTGCACGTGTTCCGAACTTTGGACGATACCCGCGCGCTGCTGGAAAAAGCGCAGCCGGGCTTGAAAGTTGCGGTCATCGGCGGCGGACTTCTGGGCCTGGAAGCCGCACGCGGCCTCCAGGTGCGTGGCTGTGAAGTGACCGTGGTGCACTTAATGGAAACGCTCATGGAGCGCCAGTTGGACGCCACCGGCGGCGATTACCTGAAGCGCAAGATCGAAAGCCTGGGCATTCGCGTGATGCTTCCGCAACAGACCGCGGCGTTGTTCGGAAACGGACGCGTCGACGGCCTGCGCTTCGCCTCGGGAGAGGAACTGGAAGCCGACCTGGTGGTTATCGCCGCCGGCATCCGGCCTAACGCGGAACTCGGGCGCAAGGCGGGTCTCGAAGTTCGCCGCGGAATCGTCGTCAATGACTACATGGAGACGTCCGATCCTCACATCTATTCTGTCGGCGAGTGCACGGAGCACCGCGGACAAACTTTCGGACTGGTGGCGCCGCTGTTTGAACAGGGCCGCGTGCTGGCCTCCACCATCTCCGGGAACCGTGAGGCCGCGTTCACGGGTGCATCGCCCGCGGCCAAACTCAAAATCATGGGAGTCGATATTTTCTCGGCTGGCTCCATCGATGAGTCAGGGCCGGGCGTTGAGACGGTGCGCTTCGAAGACCCCTCGCTGGGCGTGTACAAGAAGCTGCTCCTTAAAGACAACCAGCTTCTCGGGGTAATCCTGGTGGGCGACATCGAAGACGAGCACACGTACATGGACTGGATGCGCAACGGTACGGATCTGACGCCGTATCGCCGGCAGATTCTGTTTCCGCCGCGCGAGGCGGACCCCGGCCTCGAAGTAGCCGCCATGCCCGATAGCGACATTATTTGCGGCTGTAACGGCGTCCGCAAGGGCGACATCGTCCAGGCGATTCACGCCCACGGCATCACCACGCTCGCCGGACTCAAGGAACGCACGCGCGCCTCCACCAGTTGTGGAACCTGTACCGGGCTCTGCGAAAAGCTCCTGCGCGCCGTGACACCCGATTTTCAGGAAGAGACCAGGACCACATTGTGCTCCTGCGTGCCCTTCTCTTACGAACAATTGCGCGACATGATTCGTGGGCAAAAGCTCAAGTCTGTCGAAGAAGTGTTGAACGTCTACGGCAATCGTAAGGGCTGCGAAATTTGCAAGCCGGCGCTGAGCTACCTGCTCGACATGGTGTGGTGCGGAGATCACGAAGAAGACCGCTCGGCCCGCTTCATCAATGACCGGGTCCACGCCAATATTCAAAAGGATGGCACGTTCTCGGTTGTGCCTCGCATGCGCGGCGGAGTCACCACGCCCGATGAATTGCGGCGCATCGCGGATGTCGCCGACAAATATAAAGTACCCATGGTGAAAGTCACCGGAAGCCAGCGGATCGATCTACTGGGCATCAAGAAAGCCGACCTGCCTCAAGTCTGGGCAGACCTGGGGATGCCTTCCGGGCAAGCCTACACCAAAGGTGTCCGCATGGTGAAGACATGCGTGGGCACTGAGTTCTGCCGTTTCGGCGTGCAGGATTCAACGCGCGCCGGCATCGAACTGGAACGGCGCCTGGAGAATCTGTTCACGCCGCACAAGTTCAAGATGGGAGTGGTCGGGTGCCCGCGAAACTGCGCTGAAGCCACGGTCAAGGACTTGGGTCTGGTCGGGCAGGACGGGAGTTGGCAAGTGGTGGTGGGTGGCGCCGCGGGCAAGTCAGTCCGCAAGGCTGACTTGCTGATCACGGTCGAGACTACTGAGCAGGCGTTGGAAGCCAGTGATCTCTTCTTCCAGTATTACCGCGAAAACGCGAACTACCTGGAACGCAGCTACGATTTCGTCGAGCGCCTGGGCATCGAGAAAATTCGCAAGGAAACGGTGTACGCGCCCGAAGCAGACAAACAGAAACTGCTCGATCGTTTGGCGCGTTCGAAGGCGCTTGCGAAAGACGCCTGGCTCGAAGGGGAAAGCCCTGTAACCCCGAATCAGTTTGTACAAATTCAACCCATGGGGGTTCAATCTGCATGACAAGTGTTGGCGTATGGACACCTATCACGAAGGCAGAAAACATTCCCTCCCGCGAAGGGCGGGCAGTGACCGTCGACGATCAAGAAATCGCAATTTTTCATGTGGAAGATCGCTACCTGACCATCGCGAATAAGTGCCCGCACAAGGGCGGTCCTTTGTGCGACGGGATCGTGTCCGGCGCCACGGTCGTGTGCCCGCTCCATGGGCGGCGCTTCGACCTCGAAACAGGGATGCCTGTCCGCGCGTCCGAACCGTCGTGCGTCGCTACGTTTCCGACGCGCGTCGAAAACGGCATCATTTTCGTCGATTTAGGAGGCGGCCGCCTGGGCCAGGAAGAAGCCACCGCGTAGTTTCGTTTTTCTGCAGTTCCCTCAATGTTAGAGGACGCATCAGTGTATGATGCACATCATTTAGCCGGGCGGATGCGAACGGGTGTCCCGAAATGCTCGATGAATCTCCCCGTAAGAGCCGATTTGAATTGAATCCGAAACGTCCAAGGAGAACCGACTGAATGTTCTTTCGCAACAAGGCTACACGCATCCGCCTAGGCGATTTTTCCAGCGCTCCGATGCGTGCCTTCCACATGTCGTGGTTGGCGTTTTTCCTGTGTTTCTTCGGATGGTTCGGCATCGCGCCGCTGATGCCGGTGATCCGCCAGGAATTCCACCTGAGCAAGGCGCAGATCGGAAATCTCACCATCGCTTCGGTCGCCATCACCGTGCTGGTGCGGCTTTTTATCGGTTTGTTGTGTGACCGCATTGGCCCGCGCCGTGCTTATACTTGGCTGCTGATCGTGGGCTCTTTGCCCGTCATGGCAGTGGGCTTGGCGCATGACTACACCACATTTTTGCTCTTTCGGCTGGCGATTGGCGCGATCGGAGCCTCCTTCGTCATCACTCAGTACCATACCTCGGTGATGTTCGCGCCGAATGTTGTCGGTACCGCGAATGCCACCGCCGCCGGTTGGGGCAACCTGGGCGGCGGCGTCACCCAAATGGTGATGCCCTTATTGTTCGCCGCGTTCGTCGCTCTAGGCGCCGGCGCCTGGTGGGGCTGGCGTATGGCCATGTTCGTCCCGGGAGCCATGATGTTCCTGGCCGGGATCGCCTACTACAAACTGACGCAGGACACCGCCGACGGCGATTTCGCCGAACTTCGCGCCAGAGGGCAGCTCACAAAACGTTCTGGTGGGGCGGGTTCCTTCGCGATTGCGTGTCGCGATCCCCGAGTATGGGCGCTTTTCATAATCTACGGTGCCTGCTTTGGAATGGAGCTGACCATCGACAACATCGCGGCGCTGTATTTCGCTGACACTTTTCATTTGGCGTTGACTGCCGCGGGAATCGTCGCCGGTACTTTCGGCATGATGAACCTGTTTGCCCGCGCTTTGGGCGGCATCGTGAGCGATCGCTTCCATCAACGCTGGGGACTGCGCGGGCGCGCGATGCTCCTGGGAACCACCATCTTCTGCGAAGGGCTCGCGTTAATGCTGTTCTCGCAGATGCGAGTGTTGCCTTTGGCCATCGCCGCCATGATGTTGACCGGCCTGTTTATCAAGATGTCGAACGGCGCCACGTACTCGTTGGT
>JALYIB010000209.1 GCA_030775965.1 Acidobacteriota bacterium
CCCCCGCCTGCGTAGCCGAATCCGCACTTAGCATCCGTCCCAGCGGCCGATAAACATAGCGCGGCATGATCACCGACTCCAGTAAAATCACCGCCAACATATATAGGATGCCCAGTACCAGAAACAACCGCACTCGCGCCTGCGTCAAGGCCGACCGTTGCGACGGCCCGGTAGTCTGCGCCGCCGCCCCCGGACTCCGCCCCGCCACAATCCCTTGATGAACCCCCGTATCCGTCGCCAGTTGCTCGTATAAAGGAATCAAAGTGAAGTAAGCCGCAGTCGTCAAAACCAAGAAAAACAGGTTATGCAGCACCATCAGCTTCGGACGAACCTTCAGGTTCCCGAACAACCTTCCGACCTTTATTTTCCTGTCAAACAAGAATTTTTACTCCGGTTGCGCAAGGGATGCCGTTATGGTAGAAATATTGTTGGCCCCCACAAGTACGCACCGACGCGTTTGAGAGCCGGAGATCGACACTCGCAATGGCTGTTATCTTTCCGAAGTCTTCTGATATCATTCTAAAAGTCGCAGGGGCCGTAGCCGGCGTCGGCGCCGTGATCGCGGTCGCCGCCTTCACTTATTACACTTACCCGACGGTAATCGATACAGGATACCAGCCGGTCCAGCCGGTCCCCTACAGCCATAAGCTGCACGCCGGCCAGCTTGGACTCGACTGCTACTACTGCCATTCCACAGTCTACAAAGCCGCCTTCGCCGCAGTACCGGCCACTAGTACCTGCATGAACTGCCACACCCAGGTAAAGAAGGATAGCCCGCGCCTCGAACCCGTGCGCCAAAGCTACGCCACCGGCAAACCGGTTCCGTGGGTGCAAATCCATCGCCTACCCGACTACGTCTATTTTAATCACTCGGCGCACCTTTCGGCCGGCGTAAGCTGCGTAAGCTGCCACGGCCGCATAGACCAGATGATCGAAGTCCATCAGGAGAAGCCGTTGAATATGGCGATGTGCCTAGAGTGCCACCGCGACCCCGCGCCCAACATTCGCCCCGCGAATCTGGTCACCAAGCTCGACTGGGTCCCGGACCGCGACCCCCGCGAAATCGGCGCCGAAATCGTCGCCCAAAAACATTTAGATCCCCCGACAAATTGTTCAGGGTGCCACCGATGAGTCTAGTAAACATCCAGACCCCGAATGTAACGGGGAAGAAGTATTGGCGCAGCCTGAATCAGCTAGCCGACACCAAAGAATTCCGCGATTGGGTCCATCACGAATTCCCCGCGAACGCCACTGAAATGCTGGACGGCAATTCGCGCCGTACAGTGTTGAAGCTGATGGCCGCATCGTTTGGATTAGCCGGCCTGGCCGCTTGCAACCGTCCTGTCGAGCATATTCTTCCGAATTCCGCCGGCACCGAAGCCGATAATTATCTCCCCGGCGAACCCTTCCACTTCGCGACGGTCATGAGCATTGGCGGCCATGTAACCGGCCTGCTGGTAGAAACCCACGACGGCCGGCCGACAAAAATTGAAGGAAATCCGGACCATCCGCACAGCCTGGGAGCCGCCACCGCGATCCAGCAGGCGCTAGTTCTCGGGATGTACGATCCAGACCGTTCCGCCAAAGTTCTGCAAGGCGGCAAAGAGTCGACGTGGCCCGCCCTGGAAACAGCCGTTCAAAAATTATCCCTAGGCGATGGAGCCGGCCTCCGCTTTCTAAGCGGATTCGTCTCCTCCCCCACGCTAGACTCGCAGCGCACCGCCGTCCTGAAGAAGTTCCCGAAAGCCAAGTGGGTGGAATACGAAGCCCTCTCGCGCGATAACGAATTAGCCGGAGCCAGCATGGCTTTCGGCCAGCCCCTCTACGCGCACCCCAAGTGGGACAAGGCGAAAGTGGTCGTCTCGCTGGATCACGATTTCCTGAATCTGGACGCCCCCACGCCATTCTTCACTCTGGCGTTTTCGAAACGCCGCCGCGTAGGCTCCGAAGAAGATCTCGACAAGATGAACCGCTTGTACGCCGTCGAGAGCCAGTTCTCGCTCACCGGCGCCAACGCCGACCACCGCCTGCGCATGAAGGGCACGGACGTCCTCCCGTTCGCGACAGACTTAGCCGCAGCCTTAGGTGCGATGCCCGGCCTGAACGTAGTCAATAACGGTGGCGCCGACAAGCGCGCCAAATTCCTAGCCGCGGTAGTGAAAGATCTGAAAGCCGCCGGCCCTGAAGCGCTCGTAGTCGCCGGCCCCCGCCAGCCCGCCAGCGTAAACGCTCTAGTAGCGTTGATCAACGAAAAGCTAGGCAGCGCCTGCGTAACTTACACCAAGCCGGTGATCGATAAATCGACCTCCGGTGTCGACGCGCTCAAAACTCTCGCGGGCGAAATGTCCGCCGGCCAAGTTTCCACGCTGGTCATCCTCAGCGGCAACCCCGTTTACTCCGCCCCTGCCGACCTGCAATTCCCCGTCGCGCTCTCGAAAGTAGCAACCTCGATCCACCTGGGCGCCGAAGAAGATGAAACCGCCGCCGCGGCAACGTGGCACATCCCCGAAGCCCACCTCTTAGAATCCTGGGGCGACGAAGCCAGCTCCGAAGGAGCAGCCGCCATCCAGCAGCCCATGATCGAGCCCATGTACGGCGGCAAAACCCCCATCGAAATCGTCAACTGGGTAGCCACCGGCAAGTTCACCAAGTCTCATGACCTCGTCAAGAATTTTTGGCTCGCTGAATTTACCGGCGACAAAGAGCAAGCCTGGCGCAAAGCCCTGCACGACGGCGTAGTCGCCGCGTCAAAAACCGTCGACCCCATCAAAGTAACCGTCGACGCGAAGAAACTAGCCGCTGCCCTAGCCGCCGAAACGAAAACAGCATTCACTGGCATCGAAGTAGGCTTCTACCCCAGCTCGGCAACCTGGGACGGCCGTTACGCCAACAACGGCTGGCTGCAAGAAGCTCCCGACCCCATCTCGAAACTAGTCTGGGGCAACGCCGCCATGATCTCTCCGAAACTGGCACGCGACCAAAAGCTCACCGACGGCGACATCGTCTCGCTAACCCGCGGCAACGTAAAAATGGAAGCCGCCGTGATGGTCCAACCCGGCCACGCCGACGATGCCGTTTCCATCTCCCTGGGCTACGGCCGCGAAAAATGCGGACGGGTCGGCAAAGACGTCGGCGCGAACGCCAACCTCATCCGCACCAGCGACGGCTTCTACTTCGCGTCAGGCTTCACCCTGGCCGCCACCGGCAAACGCGAGACGCTAGCCACCACCCAGGAGCGCGGCACCGGCGATCAGCAGCATAACCGCCCGCTCGCCCGCGAAGTCGCCCGCGACGAATACAAAAAGAATCCGAAATCCATCGAAGAGATGTCGGAAGTCCCCGAAATCCACTCCATCTACTCCGAGTTCACTTACGACAAAGGCAACCAGTGGGGCATGGCCATCGACCTCACCTCCTGCACCGGCTGCAACGCCTGCGTAGTCGCCTGCGTAGCCGAAAACAACACGCCCGTCGTCGGCAAGGATCAAGTCCTGCGCGGCCGCGAAATGCACTGGATTCGCATGGACCGCTATTACTCCGGCGATGAAAACGATCCCGAAGTAGTCGAGCAGCCCATCCCCTGCATGCAGTGCGAAAACGCCCCCTGCGAAAACGTCTGCCCCGTGCAGGCCACATCGCACAGCCCCGAAGGCCTCAACGACATGGCCTACAACCGCTGCGTCGGCACCCGCTACTGCTCGAACAACTGCCCCTTCAAGGTGCGCCACTTCAACTTCCTCAACTTCCATAAGCATGAGCCGGAACTCGTGGGACTGGTCTACAATCCCGACGTCAGCGTCCGTATGCGCGGCGTCATGGAAAAATGCACTTACTGCGTGCAGCGCATCGAAGAAACCAAAATCAAAGCCAAGCGCGACGGCCGACGCGATATCAAGGACGGCGAAATTAAAACCGCTTGCCAGCAAACTTGTCCCGCCGAAGCCATCGTATTCGGCAATATCAACGACCCTAATAGCCGAGTAGCCAAACTGAAGAAGCAGGAACGCAACTACGCCATGCTAGCCGAGCTAGGCATCAAGCCCCGCACCACCTACCTGGCGAAATTGCGCAATCCCAACCCGGAGTTAACTGCATGAGCGCGGTCCTGCAAGATCCGCAATTGATGGAAGTCAATCCGCCGCTAGTGCGGAGCGAAGACTATCACGACCTTACTGAACAGATCAGCGTCATCGTCGAAGGCGACGTCGTCAAGACCCCGCTGAAGTACTGGATCACGCTGGCGATCACCGCGTCCGTCACCGGGCTTCTCGGCCTGATGCTGGCGTATCTGCTCGTAACCGGCATCGGCGTGTGGGGTAACAATCGCCCCGTCGGCTGGGCCTGGGACATCACCAACTTCGTCTTCTGGATCGGTATCGGTCACGCCGGTACCCTGATCTCAGCGATCTTGTTCCTGTTCCGCCAAAAGTGGAGAACCTCCATCAACCGCTCCGCCGAAGCCATGACGCTCTTTGCCGTCATGTGCGCCGGCATCTTCCCGCTGTTCCACACCGGCCGCCCGTGGCGCGCCTACTGGCTCTTCCCGATTCCCAACACCGACCTCAACCTGTGGCAGAACTTCCGCAGCCCGCTCATCTGGGACGTATTCGCCGTCTCGACATACTTCACCGTATCTTTACTCTTCTGGTTCACCGGCCTGGTTCCCGACCTGGCCACGTTGCGCGACCGCACCACCAGCAAGCTGAAACAGTATATTTTCGGCGCACTGAGTCTAGGCTGGCGCGGCTCCGCCCGCCACTGGAGCAATTACGAAAAGTGTTACCTGATCCTGGCCGCCATCTCGACCCCGCTAGTCCTCAGCGTCCACAGCATCGTGAGTTTCGACTTCGCAACCTCCGTCATCCCCGGCTGGCACACGACCATCTTCCCCCCCTACTTCGTCGCCGGCGCCATCTTCTCCGGATTCGCCTGCGTGATGACGCTCCTGCTCATCGCCCGCTGGACGCTCAACCTCCAGAATCTGATCACCATGAAGCATCTCGAAAACATGAACAAGATCATCCTGGTGACCGGTTCGGTAGTCAGCTACGCCTACGCGACAGAGTTCTTCATCGCCTGGTACAGCGGCAACATCTACGAGCGCTTCACTTTCCTCAACCGCGCCTTCGGACCCTACTGGTGGGCCGCGTGGTCCATGTACACCTGCAACTTGCTCATCCCGCAGCTCTACTGGTTCAAGAGCATGCGCAACAACCTGTGGGTCATGTTCATCGTCTCCATCACCACCAACATCGGCATGTGGTTCGAACGCTTCGTCATCATCGCCACCAGCCTGACCCGCGACTTCCTGCCCAGCTCCTGGGGCTACTTCCACCCCACTTACGTCGACATGTGTACCTTCGCCGGAACCATTGGTTTGTTCCTCACGCTGTTCCTGATCTTCGCGCGCTTCCTGCCGATGATCGCCATCTCGGAAGTGAAAGGCGTGCTCGCCGTCCAAAAGCATACCTTCAAAGATGAGGAGGTCGTCGCCCATGACCTTAGATGAACTAAAAGATAAAATCGGCATCGGCGACGACAAAGTCTACGCCGCGATGGGTGCCTTCGATAATCCCGACGACCTGGTCGACGCCGGCCGCAAAATCCGCGAGATGGGCTACACCAAGCTCGATGCCATGTCGCCCTTCCCCGTCCACGGCATCGACGACGCCATTGGCGTGCCGCCCTCGAAACTTGGCTGGCTGGTCATCTGGTTTTCCGCCCTGGGAGCTCTCACCGCCGTCACGCTCATCTGGTACGTGGGCGCGGTTGACTACCGCCTGGTCATCGGCGGCAAGCCCTACTTCGATTTTTCTTACACCATTCCGATCGCCTTCGAGCTGACCGTTCTGTTTTCCGCCTTCGCCAGTTTCCTGGGCATGTGGGCCATCAACGGACTCCCGCGCCTCTACCATCCGTCTTTCAATTACTCGCAAGCCCACCGCGCCTCCGACGACCTGTTCATACTAGTAGTAGAAGCCAACGACCCCAAGTTCGACCCTCAACGCACCGCCGAACACCTGCGCAGCGTCGGCGCCGGCGACGTGGAGGTAGTAGAAGGATGAAGTACTCCGCCCTAATCCCCGTTCTCCTGTTGCTCGCAGGTTGCTCCAGCGTCCAGCGCGACACGCCGCTTCAAGTCTGGGACGACATGAAGCACCAGCAGAAATTCAAAGCACAAGCCCCCGTAGCCGGCATCTTCGAAGACGGCCGCTCCAACCGCTTGCTGCCCGAAGACACCGTGGCGCGCGATAACTATTTCGACGCTTCGCCCTACAGCACTGGACTCGACAACGGCATGTACGTCGGTAAGAATCCCGTGCCCGTCACCTTGGAACTCCTAGAGCAAGGCCAGACCAAGTTCAACATCTACTGCTCCCCCTGCCACGATCAAACCGGCATGGGCCACGGCATCGTGCCGGCCCACGTCCCCACCTGGCAGCCTTCGAATTTAACCGAAGATCGCGTCGTGCAATTCGCCGACGGCGACATCTTTAACGTCATCACCAACGGCCGCCGCACCATGCCGTCCTATCGCTATCAAGTCGTGATCGCTGACCGCTGGGCCATCGTCGCCTACGTGCGAGCCCTGCAGCGCGCCGCCCACTCGAAACCCGATGAAGTACCGGCGGGAACCACCATCGCCGCTCTGAAATAACGCCATGAGCCAAACCCATTCACACGCCGCCCCCGTCGCCGATAACTACCAGCTCGAAATCAGCCGCTGGAATACCGGACGCAACGTCCTGGTGTTCGCCGCCCTGCTGGGCATCATCGGCTGCATCGCCGGCTACTTCACGAATCCCGCGCGCCTCTTTCAGTCCTACATGGTGGCCTTCGCTTACACCACGCTGATCGGCCTGGGCGCCTTCTTCTTCGTCATGGTGCAGTTCCTCACCGGCTCGGCCTGGAGCGTGACCATGCGCCGCATCATGGAAAACATCATGATCACGCTGCCCGTCGGCCTGATCCTGTTTATCCCCATCGCCATTGGCCTGGATCAAATCTATCCCTGGACCAATCAGGCCGCCGTCGCCGCCGACGCCGTGCTCAAAGCCAAATCCAGCTTCCTCACCCCCAATTTCTTCATCATCCGCACCGTGATTTATTTCTTCCTGTGGTCGCTATGGATCGGCTCCATCTATCATCAGTCCACCAAGCAGGACACCGCGCGCTCCGTCAAGCAGATGTACATCGCCTCCCGCTGGAGCGCCCCCGGCCTGTTCCTCGCCGTCGCCATCGGGACCTTAGCTTCTTACGACTGGCTAATGTCGCTCGAACCACGCTGGTATTCGACCATCTTCGGATTGGTCATGCTAGCCGGCGGCGGCCTGTCCTTCTTCTCGGTGGTCACGCTGGTCTGCCTGGCCTTCCGCCGCGCCGGCATCCTTAAGAACTCCATCACGCCGGAGCATTATCACGACCTCGGCAAATGGCTGCTGTGCATGACGGCCTTCTACACCTACGTCGCCTTCGCCCAATATTTCCTGATCTGGTATTCGAACCTTCCCGAAGAGACGATATGGTACCGCCATCGCATGGTGGGCGCCTGGCTGCCGATCAGTCTGGCGATGCCCTTCATCCGCTTTATCATTCCGTTTTCGATCCTGCTCTGCCGCCCCGCCAAGCGCAGCCTGAAACTCCTCGGCATCATGGCCGCCTATAGCCTGATCGTCGAATACATCGATCTCTACTGGATCGTCATGCCGACTTATTACAAGACCGGCCCCCAGCCCCATTGGCTGGATCTGGCGACCATCGTCACCACCGTCAGTATCTGCGGCCTGATGTTCTGGAGCCGCTTCAAGAAACACAAAATGGTGCCTGTCGGCGACCTGCGCCTCGAACAGAGCCTGCATTTTGAGAACGCTTAAAGGAGGATCACGATGAGCCATTCGGATGAAGACTACGACCACCCGATCGCACACCACGATCCTAAGGAAGGCTTCGACCGCAGCGAGCCTAATACCCCGGCCATCTGGCTGTTTACCGTTGGCAGCATCATTGGCTTGGTTCTCGTGATCGTCGCCGTGCAAGGCTATTTCGAGCAGATCTACAAGGATGCCGTCAGCGAGCGAGTCCTCACCGTTCCCAGCGAGCTGTTGCAGGACGTCCGCAATCGCGATGCCTGGAATCTGAGCCACTACATGTACGGCGATCTCGATAAATCCAGCAACCGCGTCCGCATGCCCATCGACAAGGCCATGCAGACTTTCGCCGCCGAAGCCGCCGCCGGCAAACTGTTCTACCCGGCCAAAGCCACGGCGATCAAGAAGGAAGAGCCCGACGCAGCCGCAACGCCTGCCGGAGCAACGCCCGCCGCAGCAACCCCCGCTGCTGCGACGCCGGAGCCCGCCAAGAAATAGATGAAACTGCAACGCACAAGGACGCTGGTTTTGCTCGCGCTAGCCGCTCTCCCCCTAGCCGCGCAGCACGGCTTGTCCAAAATTGGCGACGCCTCGCGCCTCCCCGCCAATGTGCGTCCGGCCCAACTGGTGGGCGTCGGCATCGACGAACACTTAGGTTCGTCCGTCGACCTCAACTTAACCTTCACCGCCGAAAACGGTTACCCCGTCACGCTCGGTGAGTATTTCCACAAAGGCCGCCCCGTCATCCTCAACCTGATCTATTACAACTGCCCCATGCTGTGCACGCTGGTACTCAACGGGCAGACCGAAGCCATGCGCGAGATCCCCTGGACTCCCGGGGACCAATACGAAATCGTCACCATTAGCATTGACCCGCGCGAATCCTTCGACGTCGCCCGGAAAAAGCGCGCCATCTATATGGGCAGCTTTGACCGGCCCGCGCACGGCTGGCACTTCCTCACCGATCGCGACGGCAACGCCCAGCGCCTCGCGAAACAAGTCGGCTTCAACTATCGTTACGACCCCGCCCAGCAACAGTACGCGCACCCCGCCGCCATCATGGTGTTGACGCCCGAAGGCCGCATGGCCCGCTACCTCTACGGCATTCGCTTCCGCCCGCGCGACCTCCGCTTCGCTCTGGCCGAAGCGTCGGAAGGCCGCACCACCATGGCGCTCGAAAAGATTTTGTTGTTCTGCTATCACTACGATCCCAAAGCCGGCGCTTACGTCTGGTTTGCCCTGAACCTCATGCGCGGCGGCGGGATTCTAACCGTCATACTCATCGCCGGTTTCCTGTGGCGGATGATCCGCTGGGAACATAAACGAACCCTGGCCCGGCTCAAGGAAGGTTTTGCATAATGGAGTGGCTTCGTAGGCTGCTATTACCGCTCGATCAAGGCTCGGAGTTCGCCAAGCACATCGACTTCATGTACATGGCCATCTTCTGGCTGAGCGTCGTCATGTTCCTGGGGCTCATGATCCCCATGTTCTATTTCGCCTGGCGCTATCGCTTCAAACCCGGCCGCGTGACCCCGCACCAGACCCATAGCACCGTTATGGAAATCACCTGGACCGTTATCCCTTTGCTGCTCTGCGTGGGCCTGTTTTTCTGGGGCATCATCGGTTACATGCAATTCGCCGTCGGACCCGGCGAATCCATGGAAATCCAGGTCACCGCCAAGCAATGGCTGTGGCAGTTTGAATTTCCCGACGGCACCCGAGCCGTCAACGAACTGCACGTCCCCGTGAATAAATCCATCCACCTGGTCATGACCAGCGAAGACGTGCTGCACGATTTTTACATCCCCGACATGCGCGTGAAACGCGACATCGTCCCCGGCCGCTACACCGAATACTGGTTCACGCCCGAGACCGTCGGCGAACATGTTTCCACCTGCGCCGAGTACTGCGGCAAAGGCCACTCCGACATGAAAGCCAAAGTCTTCGTCGACACGCCCGCGGCCTTCGCGAAATGGATGGAAACCGGCGGCGACGAGTGGATGCACCATACGCCCGAGGAATGGGGCCGCATCCAGTACGAACAAAAAGGCTGCCAGACCTGCCATAACGTGGATGGCACCCGCAGCAAGGGCCCCTCTTGGAAAGGGATCTACGGCAAGTCCGTCAAGTTGAATAATGGAACCAGCGTGATCGTCGACGAAGCCTATCTGCGCGAGTCGATGATGCAGCCCAGCGCGAAGGTCGTCGATGGATTCGAGAACATCATGCCTACTTTCCAAGGCCTGTTGCGTGAAAATGAAATTCGCGGGCTGATCGCATATATAAAGTCGTTGCAGTAAAGGTCATCAATATGGAACGTACACTCACATCCGGCGCAGTCTTAGGGGACCGGCCGCGGCCCGCCAAAAATTATCTCAACGAGACCAAGGGCATCTGGAGCTGGCTGTCCACGGTCGATCACAAGCGCATCGGCATCATGTACCTCTGTGCCGTCTGCACCGCGTTCCTGATCGGCGGCATCTTCGCATTATTAGTCCGGCTCTCGCTGCTGAATCCCCAACACACGCTCTTCGGCAAGCACTGGGTCACCGCGGAAATGTACAACCGCTTCTTCACGCTGCACGGCGTCGTGATGGTGTTCCTCTTCATCATCCCCGCCATCCCCGCGTCGCTCGCGAACTTCATACTTCCCATGATGCTGGGAGCCAAAGACGTAGCCTTCCCCCGCCTCAACTTAATGAGTTTCTACCTCTGGTGCGGCGGCGCCGCGTTAGCCATCACCTCCATGATCCTCGGAGCCGTCGACACCGGTTGGACTTTCTACACGCCTTACTCCACAACCACCGACGGCAGCGTCGGCTTCATGACCATGGCCGCGTTCATCCTCGGCTTCTCCTCCATCTTCACCGGCCTGAACTTCATCGCCACCACGCATAAGCTACGCGCCCCCGGCATGGGCTGGTTCGATATGCCGCTGTTCATCTGGGGCATCTACGCCACCGGCGTCATTCAAATCTTGGCAACCCCGGTTCTGGCCATCACGCTGGTGCTGCTCTTAATCGAGCGAGTCTTCCAGATCGGCATCTTCGATTCGCGAATCGGCGGCGACCCGGTCTTGTTCCAGCACTTCTTCTGGTTCTATTCGCACCCCGCCGTCTACATCATGATTCTGCCCGGCATGGCCATCATCAGCGAAATCATCCCCACCTTCTGCCGCAAAACAATCTTCGGCTACCGCGCCATCGCCTATTCCAGCGTGTCCCTCGCGCTCCTCAGCTTCATCGTCTGGGGCCACCACCTGTTCGTAGCCGGTGAAAGCGACCTCGCCAACGTAATCTTCTCGGCCTTGACCTTCTTAGTCGCCATCCCCTCCGGCGTAAAGATGTTCAACTGGCTCACCACCATGTACAAGGGCAACATCAGTTTTGAAACGCCCATGCTCTACGCCATGGCGTTCCTGTTCCTGTTCGCCATTGGCGGCCTCACTGGCATCTTCTTCTCGACGCTGGCCGTCGACATCCACCTCACCGATACTTATTTCGTCGTCGCCCACTTCCATTACGTAATGATGGGTGGCACCGTGATCGCCTTCCTTGGCGGCCTGCACTACTGGTGGCCCAAGATGACCGGCCGCATGTATTCCGAAAAATGGGGACGCATCGGCTGCGCGCTGGTCTTCATCGGCTTTAATATGACCTTCGGCTCCCAGTTCATCATGGGCGGTCAAGGAATGCCCCGGCGTTATTTTAATTATTTGGATCAATTTCAACCCATCCACGCTTTCTCCACGTACGGAAGCTGGGTGCTGGGCTCGGGCCTGTTCTTAACCGCCATCTCCTTGCTGGCATCGCTCAAAGTCGGCAAGCTGGCGCCCGATAATCCCTGGGGCGGCACCACGCTAGAGTGGGAATCCTCCTCTCCTCCCGTGGTCCACAATTTTGAAGAGCAGCCGGTTCTCGAACACGAGCCGTATGACTACCGCCATAGGACGGTAACGCACGTATGAGCACAACCGCGGTTGATGTCCATCAAGACCCGCACGGCCACGATGGCGGTGAGCATAATCCGCATCATCAGCATCACTTCACTACCATGGAGCAGCAGTTCGATACCAGCAAGATCGGTATGTGGCTGTTCCTGGTCACCGAAGTCCTCACCTTCGGAGGCCTGTTCGCCGGCTTCGGCCTGATGCAAAACAAATATCCGCAAGAGTTCGTCTCAGCCCACGAAGAATTGAAGCGCTGGGCAGGCGCCACCAATACCGTAGTGCTGCTGGTATCCAGCTTCACGGCCGTCATGGCCGTGCTCATGGCGCGCACGAACCAGGGCGCGAAGTGCGCCAGGTACCTGTGGACCACCGTCGGCTTCGCCGGCATCTTCATGTGCATCAAAGCCTACGAGTACTCGGTCGATTTTTCAGAAGGCCTCTTTCCGGGAAAGTTTTACAGCCATCACGGCGATCTGATCGCCGGCAGTCACGGCTACGCCACATTTTTCAGCTTCTATTTCATGATGACCGGCCTCCACGGCCTGCACGTCCTCATCGGAATGTTCCTGATGGGTTGGCTGGCGATCCGCGCCAAACGCGGTGAATTCTCCGACAAATATTACACTCCCGTCGATTTAGTCGCGCTCTTCTGGCACTTAGTCAATTTGATCTGGATCTACCTGTTCCCGCTGTACTACTTAATCACATGAGCACGCATACCGAACACGCCGAAAATCCGAAAACCGAAGCACTCAAATACGTAGCCACGCTCGTTGTGCTTCTGCTTCTCACCGCGATCACCGTAGGCGCGTCCTACATTAATTTTGGCTCCGGCAACATCGTGATCGCGCTATTCATCGCTACCATCAAGGCCAGCATTGTCGGCTTGATCTTCATGCACCTGCTGCACGACAAGCCAGTCAACGCCGTCATCGCCGTCGCCGGCTTCGTGTTCCTCGGCATCTTCCTGATGTTCGACTTCATCGACGTCGACAGCCGCAGCAACCCGCAGCCCACTAACCTGCACGCGCCCCCGGCCGCCGCCACTCCCGCCCCCGCCGCCACGCCAACCACCGCCGCTCCCCCCGCCGCCGGCAAAAAAGAATAGTCTCGCGCTCCCCGTGCCACCTGAACCCCTGCACCCCGCCGAAGTCCGCGTGCTCGGCGCGCTCCTGGAAAAAGAAATCACCACTCCCGAATACTACCCGCTCACCGTCAACGCCCTGGTCAACGCCTGCAACCAAAAATCCAACCGCGACCCCGTCGTCAACTACTCTGAAGAAGTCGTCCAACAAGCCCTGGCCCTCCTCCGCCACAAAGGACTCGCCGTCCGCGTCAGCGGAACCGGCCATCGCGTGGAAAAATACGGCCATCTCCTAGGCGAAAAACTAAACCTAGGCCGCCGCGAATCCGCTCTCCTATGCATGCTCCTGCTGCGCGGCCCCCAAACCGTAGGCGAACTCCGCGGCCGCACCGAGCGCATGTACGAATTCACCGAATTAGCCGACGTCGAACATTGCCTGGAATCTCTCTCCACCCGCCAACCCGACTCCCTGGTAGCCCCTTTGCCCCGCGGCCGCTGGTGCCAGCTCCTCAGCGCCGTCCCCGATCCCGCCGGAGAAGTCCCGTCTACCGCCCCCACCACAGATGTAGAAAATCGCCTGGCGGCCCTGGAGCGCGAAGTAGCCGGCCTGAAACAAACGTTAGAAAGCTTCCGCCGCCAGTT
>JALYIB010000210.1 GCA_030775965.1 Acidobacteriota bacterium
GCACATGCTCGTCGAACAATTCGTATTTATCGCGCGTGACACGCAGCGGCGGACCCGAACTGCTCAGCGTGAAATGTTGCAGGATACTCGCGTACACGCGATCAAAGGCCTGCGCGAATTCTTCCTGGGACACCACCTTGTCGCGGTTCCGATCGACGCCGGGAAAATCCAGCAGATTAAAAGTGAGCTGAGCCGAGACCTCGCGTCCGCGCACCACCAAGCGCGATTCACTGCGATACAAATCGTGAGCTGCGAGCGGCGTGAGCGACGCAGTCGCCAGAGACAACCCCAGCCACATCCCGAGCCAAGATGCATATCTATGCATGGTGGCTCGGAGCCATTCATGCCCGCCGTGCGAGTAGCGCAATACCTTGCGCTTATGGCCATTTGCCATTCTATATTGGACCTCGCGCGGGCCGCGAGAAATCGCCTTCAAAATTAGTCAGGCGATGGCGAATATATGTGGCGTGGCCGATCTTGCGGGTCTCACCGTCGTTGACCGGGTGGACGCGTCTCATGGTGGAGTCGAAAAGCGCCTGATCGACCGGCTCGCCGCGGTCCTGGGCAAACAACACGTCCACTAGACCCTGGAGGCGCGACGGGCTCCGGGCATGAATAGCAAGAATGCGTTTCGCGTTGCTTTTCACGGTATCCGACCGAGGATATCATGGCAGGGCTAACGCCCAACAGAATGAAACCTGCGCCTAGCGAAAACCAGGCCGAACAATAAAAAAGGGCGGCTCACACCACCCAAGTTTTCGCCCAGCGCGGCGATACCTCTCGGCGAAATACCGCGCCTCACCGTGCGGGTTGAGCGGCAAGCGCAAATAAAAGCAGGGGGGGGCCACCCTGCTTCTTCCTCCGACTACTCTTGGTCCGGGGGACGCCGCTTGTCCAAGAACGGCGCCTCGTTTTATTTGTCTCTTTCCGGTTCGGCCCGGACTGCCTCTCGTCGCTCACGCAGGAATTGAATTCACTCGCCTCCCGAATGAAACTGTAAAGATTTTCCGGTATCCACTTCTTCAATTCGGCCTTCAATATCTTCCCGGCGCTGTTGTTGGGCACTCCTATAGTACACCACATACGCTCCCCCTGCATAACTAAACACAGCTTACAGTAATGCCAAGAATACGGCGTGAAGAAACTGTTTCATTTCCGTGAAGGTATTGAACAATTCTGCGAAACAGCCCGGAATTCTGTATATAATCAAAAGTCTCTTCGGGAGTGTAAGACAGCAAATGAAAGTGTTTTATGGCCTTCTCCGATCCCGACGCGTGCGTCACCTTTTGCGAGCGCGCCGTAAAGGTATGCAGCACGCACGACGATCCGTTACTGCAAGCCCGCACGGCGGAGACTTTGAAAATCGCCGCTAGTCGATAATGGAAGGCAGTGAGAGAAGTCCACATAGTCGGCGGGGGCTTGGCCGGATGCGAGGCTGCCTGGCAAGTAGCGCGCGCCGGCAGTCGCGCGGTGCTCTACGAAATGCGCCCGCTGCGGCAGACCCCAGCGCACAAAACCGGCGACTTGGCAGAGTTAGTATGCAGCAATTCCCTCAAGAGCGAACAGCAAAATAGCGCACCCTGGCTACTGAAAGAGGAATTGCGGCGCCTGGGTTCGCTGCTGATCGGCGAGATCGCCCCGCGCGCCCGCGTCCCCGCGGGTCACGCGCTCACCGTAGACCGTGAGATCTTCGCCGCCGAGATTACGCGCGCAATCGCGGCCGAGCCAGCGATCGAAATTCGACGAGAAGAAGTGACTAGGCTCGATGACGATCACATCTGGATCGTCGCCAGCGGGCCCCTGACTGCGGACGCGCTGGCGCAAGAGATCGCGCGCGTCACCGGCTCCGGCCGCCTGTTTTTCTACGACAGCATCAGCCCCATCATCGACGCCGAATCGGTCGACACTACGGTCGCGTTCCGCGCTTCGCGCTACGACAAGTCGCTTGACGGCACTGCGGATTATCTAAACTGTCCGTTCCATAAAGAACAGTACGAGGCGTTTCTGGACGCGCTGCTGGCGGCGGCGAGCGTCCCCGCGCATATCGAGGAAGACCATATCCGCTATTTCGAAGCCTGCCTGCCCATCGAAGAAATCGCACGGCGCGGGCGCGATACGCTGCGTTTCGGCCCCATGAAGCCCATGGGGTTGATCGATCCGCGCACCGGCCGCCGGCCCTGGGCTGTGGTTCAACTGCGTCAGGAAGACGCGCGCGCGGGCAGTTACAACCTGGTGGGCCTCCAGAATCATATGCGCTTCGGCGACCAGCAGAGGGTGCTGCGCATGATTCCCGGCCTGGAACACGCCGAGTTCCTGCGCTTCGGACAGGTTCATCGCAACACTTATATCAACGGGCCCGCGCTGCTCGCCCCTACTCTGCAAATGCGCACGCGCCCCGAGATGTTCTTCGCGGGTCAGATCTCGGGCGTTGAAGGGTATGTTGAGTCCATCGCCACCGGACTGATGGCCGGACGCGCCGCAGCGGCGTTGGCCACCGGCGATACGCCGCGCGCGTTCCCGCGCGAAACCGCCATGGGATCGCTCACCGCCTACGTTTCCGGAGCCGATCCCCTGCATTACCAGCCGGCGAATATCACGTTCGACCTCCTGCCTAAGCTGGAAAATCCGCCTCGCGACAAGAAAGTGCGCTACGCCGAAGTATGCCGCCGCGCGCTGGCCGCGCTTGAAGAATACCTGTGCGCCCATGTCTGAACTGGCCGTCGCCATCGGACGTTATCTGGGCGAGCTAGGGCGTGAAAATGCGTCGGTGCACACCATCCGCAACTACGCGTCGGACCTGGAACAATTCCTGGCCTACTTTTCGCCACCCGAAGCCGATCCGCCCGCGCCCGCTTCCATCGATGCTCCACTGCTGCGCGAATGGCTGACCAGTCTCTACGATCGCAAACTCGATCCCATTTCGATCCGGCGCAAGCTCGCTGCCGTACGCTCGTTTTTTCAGTTTTTGTTGCGTGAAAAATCCGTGCCGACCAATGCCGCGCGCGCTTTGCGAACGCCCAAAATGCCCAAGCGCGTGCCTATCGTCCCCACCGCGGAACAAACCAACAACTTGGTCGATGGCGTCGCGCAAGACAAATTCAAACGTCCGTATCCCGAGCGTGACGTCGCTCTGTTTGAACTGCTCTACGGATGCGGGCTGCGCATCAGCGAGCTGGTGGGGCTGAACGTCGACGACTTCGATTTGCGCGACCGCTGGATCCGGGTCCGCGGCAAAGGCCGCAAGGAGCGCCAAGTCCCCTACGGCGAGAAAGCCTCCGCAGCGCTCGAAAAATATCTAGCGCAGCGCACTGCCCAGCGGGGCGAACGCGCCCTGCTCGTGAACCACCACGGCGCCCGCCTGTCGGACCGCGGCGCCCGCGAGATCGTGAAGTTTTACGCGCGTATGGTCTTAGGCGACGCCGCGTTGCATCCCCACAGCCTGCGCCATGCCTATGCAACGCACCTGCTCGCCGACGGAGCTGACTTGCGCGCGATCCAGGAATTGCTGGGCCACGCACGCCTGGCGACGACGCAGAAATACACGCAGGTGTCGCTCACGGATTTGATGGCGGTGTACGATAAGGCGCACCCGAAGGCGCGCGGATGACTTACGCGCGCTCGAGGTAAGCGCTCTCCGATGTCGAAACGCGGATCTTCTCGCCCTCACTGATGAACGGCGGCACCAAAACCACCAATCCGGTTTCAGTTTTCGCGGGCTTAGTGACGTTGGAGACGGTTGCGCCTTTCAACCCCGGCTCGGTTTCGACCACCGTCAAATCCACAGTCGCCGGCAGTTCGATTCCCATCGGCTTACCCTCGTAGAATTCGATCTCCACCATCAAATTAGGGATCAGGAAATTGGTGGCATCGCCCAGGAACTCACGAGTCAGATGCATCTGCTCGTAAGTCTCGGTGTTCATGAAGTAGTAGAACTCGCCATCGTCGTACATATATTGCATGTCCTGTTGTTCGAGGGCGGCCCGCTCCACCTTGTCTTCCGACGAAAAACGATGCTCCATCATGGTGCCGGAGCTAAGCCTGCGCATCTTCACCTGCACGAAGCCGCGCAGGTTGCCGGGCGTGCGGTGCTCCATTTTGAACACCGAGAACAGCTCGCCGTTCCATTTGACCACCATGCCAGGACGCAGTTGTGTTGCTGAAATCATATGGGGAATCTTCAGTGTAGCAGACGCCATGCTACCTGCGTCACTAGCAATGCCTTCAACACCGAGTTTGCCGGGACCTGGCCGCAAGCCTATCGCCGGCACGCCGCGTGGGCCTTTCGCGGCCATGCTGTATCATCTAAGATAACCTCGCATGATCCCTGAAACGATCCCGGAAGGACTCACTTTCGACGACATCCTGCTGGTGCCCTCGCGCAGCAGCGTCGTCCCGGCCGACACCGACACCCGCTCCTGGTTCACCCGCAACATTGGATTGAATATTCCCGTGGCGAGTTCCGCCATGGATACCGTCACCGAATCCCACTTGGCCATCGCACTTGCGCAGCAGGGTGGCATCGGCATCGTCCATCGCAACATGTCGATCGACAAACAGGCCGAAGAAGTGGACCGCGTGAAGCGCTCAGAAAGCGGCATGATCGTCGACCCGGTTACGATCGATCCCGAGCACAAGATTTCCGACGCGCTCGACGTCATGAAGCGCTACCGCATCTCCGGCGTCCCCGTCACCAAGAACGGCAAACTAGTGGGCATACTGACCAACCGCGATCTGCGCTTCGAAACGCGTTACGATTTGCCGGTCGCTAACGTGATGACCAAAGAGAACCTGATCACCGTGGGCGTCGGCACGACGCTAGAGGAAGCCGAAGCCATCCTGCACACTCATCGCGTTGAAAAACTGCTGGTCGTCGACGAGCACTACAACCTGAAGGGCCTCATCACAGTCAAAGACATTCAGAAGAAGTTGAAGTACCCTAACGCCGCCAAAGACGCGCAAGGCCGCCTGCGTGTGGGCGCCGCGCTAGGCTCTTCCGGGGACTACCTGGAACGCGCGCACGAGTTGGTCAGCAAAAAAGTAGACGTGCTGGCCATCGATTCGGCGCACGGCCACACCCAGCGCGTGATGGACGCCATCGCCAACGTAAAGCGCGCCCTGCCGAACGTTCAGCTGATTGCCGGCAACGTCGCCACCTACGAAGGCGCCAAGGAACTCATCGACCTGGGCGTCGACGGCATCAAAGTAGGTATAGGGCCGGGGTCGATCTGCACCACGCGCGTCGTCAGCGGCGCGGGGGTTCCGCAGATCACCGCCATCGCCGAATGCGCCAAGGCCACCGCCGGCAGCGGAGTCCCGCTGATCGCCGATGGCGGCATCAAGTTTTCCGGTGACGTCACCAAAGCCATCGCGGCGGGCGCTGACTGCGTAATGATCGGCAGCCTGCTCGCCGGCACCGAAGAGAGCCCCGGCGAGACCATTCTTTATCAGGGCCGCACTTTCAAAAGTTATAGAGGCATGGGCTCGATGGGCGCCATGGCGCAAGGCTCAGCCGACCGCTATTCTCAGGAAGCCACTGGCGGCGGCAAGCTGGTGCCCGAGGGCATTGAAGGCCGCGTGCCTTACAAAGGGATGCTGGCCGACCTGGTCTACCAACTGGTCGGCGGCCTGCGCGCCGGCATGGGCTACTGCGGCTGCACTACAATCCCCGAACTCCACCAAAACGCCAAGTTCCTCCGCGTCAGCGCCGCCGGACTGCGCGAAAGCCACGTCCACGACGTGATTATCACCAAGGAAGCTCCGAATTATAGGTTGGAATAGGGTCCGGCGCGTATCTCCCGCCTGACCGGCTTTGGGAGCGCCCGAAGTTGCTCTCGGGGGGACTTCGCTGAATGCAGTATCGTATCGGATCGTAGGGGGCTAGCCTTTTAGAAGGCTACATAAAAGTGTCCGGCAGGTCAGCGCATTCTCAAATAAATTGCATTCACCCGCTGGCGGCGCAAACGTATTATGATGTTTGAGTGCCAGTTCTCAGGCCAGGAGATTATTGATGCGAAAAGTTTGGTTGATGTTATTAATGGTGGCGCTGGGCGTCGGGATCGGCTTGACGGTCTCCGGCCGCCTGGTCTCCGTCGAAGCGAAGTCCAAGCCGGGGACGGGATTCGCGGCGATCCCGGGAAACGTAGGGTCCGAAGACCTCAGCGGCCCTTATGACGTTGTGAAGAACTGGCCGCAGGATATTAGCGCGCTTCCCGGAAACGAAAAGTGGACCTACGGCGCCGGCGAAAGTGTTTTCGCGGAAAGCCCGAATCGCATCTACATGTTGTTCCGCGGCGAGTTACCTAAGATGGCCCCGCCCAAATCGGTGCTGCTGCCGCAAGTGGGCCCCAGCATCAGTTTCCCCGTGGCAGGCTTTTGGCGCGACGCCACCATAGCGTCTCTGCCGGGAACGGGCGGAACCGACGAAGATTTGAGCGAATGGATGACGGCCTGGGAAGGCAAATCGCAAAAGCTCGGGATCAAAGGGCCGCCTTATCGCCAGCTGGGCGTGGACGCCAAGTGGGAAAACTGCGTGGTGGTGGTCGATGGCAGCGGCAAGATCATCGAGACCTGGAAACAGTGGGACGATAAGTTCCGCCGCCCCCATTCGATTTACATCAGCCCGTATGACCCGGACAAGAATATCTGGATCGTCGACGACAACATGCAGGTGATTTACAAATTCACCCACGACGGCAAAAAGCTTCTGCAAACCATCGGCACGCCTGGAGAGGCGGGCGCCGACGGCACCCACTTCAACCGCCCGACTTACCTAGACTGGCTGCCCGACGGCTCTTTCTTCGTCTCCGACGGCTACACCGGCACGCGCGTCGCGAAATTCGACAAGAACGGCAAGTTTCTTTTGGATTGGGGCAAACTGGCCGGCCCGCCGCGCGGGCCGATCGACACGCGCCCCGGGTATTTCAGCAACGTCCACGGCGTGGCCGTCGATCCCGCAACGCATCACGTGTTTGTCAACGATCGCAACAACCACCGCATTCAGGTATTCGACGACAACGGCAAGTATCTGTATGAGTGGAAGATTGACGCCGATCCGTCCAGCCTGCACTTACTCTATATCGGATCCGGCAAAACCATTTGGACCTATGACCGCACCACCAACAAGATGGTCCAGTGGGATTTGCAGGGCCATCTGCTCTACACCTGGGGCAGCATGGGCGCTTTCCCCGGGGGCCTCTGGGGAGTCCACGGCCTGAGTGTGGATCAAGAAGGGAATCTATACGTCGCCGAAGTGGACGCCGGCCGCGTGCAGAAATTCCACCCCAAGCCCGGCGCAAACCCGGATTTTATCGTCGCCAAGCCGATCTATTCGGCTTGGAAGTAAATCACTCGTGAGCGCGGCTAACCACCGCGCTCACTCCGCCTCGCGCCAGTCTTACACTCACTTCGGAGCCCACCGGAGCGTCGTTTGGCGACTTAACGATCTGGCCTTCGCGTTCAACAATCGCGTACCCGCGTTCGAGAACCGTAAGCGGGCTGAGTTGCTTCAAATGCGCTTCGAGCGGCGCGAGCTGCCCGCGAACGCCGCTCAAGCGCAAGCGCGCCGACTGCACCAACACTGCCTCACACGCATCCAAACGCCGCCGCGCCGCCGCGAACTTCAGACGGATATCGAGTTGGCCGAGCCGCGCCGATGCCCCTTCCAGCGCGCGTTTGCGAGCCGCTAGCGACGCACGCCACAACTCCCGCAGCCTGTAATCGAGTTCATCCACACGCTGCATCTGCCTTCCAATAGCCCGATGCAAACGCGCCCGGTCGATCGCGACGTTGTGCAGCGCACGAGCCAGCAGCGCGATCTTCAGACGCACCGATTGCAGCAGCTTATGATCTGCGGCATTTAACCGCTCATACAGGCTTTCGCGCGTGCAAACCACGATTTCCGCCGCCGCCGAAGGCGTGGGCGCACGCATATCCGCGACGAAATCGGCGATGGTGAAGTCGGTCTCATGGCCTACCGCTGAGATCACCGGCACCGAACAAGCCGCCATGGCCCGCGCCACGCGTTCTTCGTTAAAGGTCCACAAGTCTTCGAGCGAACCGCCGCCGCGCGCCACAATCACCACCTGGGCCCACCCCGACGCGCTGAAATAATCGATGCCCTCGGCCACCTGCTCCGCCGCGCCCTCGCCCTGTACTTGCGCCGGATACAAGCGAATGTGCCGGCCAGGACAGCGCCGTTCCAGCACATGCAGCATGTCCTGGATCACCGCGCCGGTGGGCGAGGTCACGATCCCGATGCGCTCCGGCAACGCGGGCAGCGCACGCTTGCGGCCGACAGCGAATAGCCCGTCCGCGTCCAGCTTCTTTTTGAGCTGCTCAAAGGCCAATTGCAGCGCGCCGTGCCCTTGTGGCTCGATGGCTTCGACCACCAGTTGCAGCTCCCCGCGCACGTCGTAAAGATCCACCCGCGCCCGCGCCAGCACGGCCACTCCATCCTGCGGCTTGAACTTGAGATAACGCGCAGCGGTCTTGAAGCACACGCAGCGCATCTGCGCGCTTTCGTCCTTCAGCGTGAAATAGTAGTGGCCGCTGGGATACAGCTTCACTCCCGAAATCTCGCCCGCCACCCAAATATCCGTGAAATATTCAGTGAAAACGCCGCGCAGTGCGTTCGCAAGCTCGCTCACCGAAAAATAATGCGGTTCCGGCGTCCAATCGAGCGCGATTTGCTCCACAGCACAAGTGTACGAAAGTCCGTGAGAACTATGGCGCCCGAACACCACAAATTAAGGTAGAGAAGCATCACCGGATTCCGGCGCTTGACGGCTTGCGAGCCGTGGCCATCATGGCCGTGATGTTATCGCATGGCTTCCCGATGACCCACGCGCCAACCCGTCCTTTGCGCGCCATCGGCTACATTCTGGGGCATCTGGGCGGGTTGGGCGTGGCTCTGTTTTTTGCCATCAGTGGCTATCTGATCACCACCCTGCTGCTAGAGGACCAGAACCTGCGCGGATTCTATGTCCGCCGCGCGTTTCGCATTTTGCCGCCTGCATATCTGTATCTGATCGTAATGGCGATTGCCGAGCCGCTGCGCGGCGGCGAGCTGGCGAGCGCCGCCTTCTTCTACAGCAACTACTGGGCGGACCGTTCCTGGTACACCGCGCATTTCTGGTCGCTTTCGATGGAAGAACATTTCTACTTACTTTGGCCGGTCTTGCTAGTGTGCCTGGGCGTGCGGCGCGCGCTCCTCGCCGCCGGCGTTCTTATCGCAATAACCGTTCTGTGGCGCCCGTGGAGCCTCGCTCACACACACCTTCCGTACCCGGCATTACAACGGACTGACATGCGCCTGGATGCGTTTCTATTTGCCGGAATACTGGCGATCCTTATGCGCGGCCCCTACCGCGCCGCATTCATGCGCGTCCTCACCGCCGTCTGGTTTCGGGTTCTCACCACGGTGACTCTGCTAGCCACGGGGGCTTGGGCGCTGGCCGGTTCTGCGCCCGCCACCGGAATGCTGATCGGATCCGCACTATTGCCGTGCGTTTTGGCCTCGCTGATTTATGGGCCGAAGTCGCGTGTATTTCAGGGGCTCGAATCGGCGCCGCTGCGTTGGATGGGCCGGGTCTCTTATGGTCTTTACCTGTGGCAGCAGTTATTTCTGCTCCCCGGAGCCGCGAGTGAGTTTCTTCCAGGCGTTGCATTGACGTTCGCGGCGGCCGCGGCCAGCTATTACATGCTGGAACGGCCTCTGCTGCGCTATGCCCGGGCTCCCGGACGGAACTGGAACCGTCAAGTATTATGGAATCATGAGTTCTTCGCCGAAAACGCCGAAAGATATCCTCGATTACGCCAAGAAATTTGAAGCGAAGCAATTGGACTTGCGCTTCACCGATCTCCCCGGCTTGCAGCAGCACATCTCCTATCCGATGAGCCAGTTGGACGAGAGTTCTTTCGAGGAAGGCTTCGGCATCGATGGCTCTAGCATCCGCGGCTGGGCGGCGATTAACGAAAGTGACATGCTGCTGGTCCCCGACGCCGCCACCGCCTTCATCGATCCGTTCTACGAAACCAAGACTCTGGTCATGACCGCCGACGTCATCGACCCCATCACCCGCCAGCACTACGATCGCGATCCCCGCTGGATCGCCAAGAAAGCCGAGATGTATTTGAAAAATTCCGGCCTCGCCGACACCGCCTACTTCGGCGCGGAAGCCGAGTTCTTCATCTTCGACAATATCCGCTTCGATCAGAACGCGCATTCCGGCTACTATTACATCGATGCCGAAGAAGGCCGCTGGAATTCCAGCCGCGTCGAAAATAATTTAGGCTACCGGCCGCGCTACAAAGAAGGTTATTTTCCGGTTCCGCCCACGGACCACTATCAGGACCTGCGCGCCGAAATGGTGGAAACGATGATCCGCTGCGGCCTTAGCATCGAGTGTCATCACCACGAAGTGGCCACCGGGGGGCAGTGCGAAATCGATCAGAAGTACGACACGCTGGTGAAATCCGCCGACAACATGATGCTTTACAAATACGTGACGCGCAATACCGCCTACCAGTACGGCAAAAGCGTCACCTTCATGCCCAAGCCCCTGTTTGGCGACAACGGCAGCGGCATGCACACTCACC
>JALYIB010000211.1 GCA_030775965.1 Acidobacteriota bacterium
TTGCCTGCAGGTTGTGCGGGAGCCGTACCAGAACCGCCCGCGCTCACAGAAGCGGCATCCAGGGCCGCCTCGAATCCGGTTGTACGAACGGAAGAATCTGAATTGCTGAGGTATACGCTGGGAGCTATATTTCCGTTGGCGTTCAGTATGGCGGCGGCAGGAGTCCCAAAGGCACTCGTCGCTAACGTGGAATTCCCGAAGACAATTCGCTGCGTAAAAACCGGTAGCCCCTGATTTGTGCAGGGCGATACTCCCGCCGCTGTGCAGTCGGCCGCATAGACCGTCTGTACTTGCGACAGAATAACAACACCATTGCCCCCAGTCGTGGTCATTCCAGTACCCGCCGCCAGCTGCTGAACGACGATGTTCTGCGGCGTAGTCTGCGTGAAATCGACCCCATCGGAATACATGTGCGCAATGTCGCGAGCCATTTGCTCCACTTGGATGTAACGGCCCATCATGATTCCCAGACCCACAGTCCCAAAAAAAAGCGTCACCAGGCAAGGAACGACGATCGCAAATTCGATTAGCGTGCTGCCGCACTGCCGCGTTCTATTACGTCGACGACTCATATTATCTCCGCGTGATTCCGGCGTCATAGCTTTTAAAGTCATCTTCCGGGCAGAATGCCATTCGGTGGAGCTTCCATCACGTCGGAGGAAGAGGCGTTAAAAACCAGAGCTCCGGTACCCCGCCAAACCGGAGCGATCCAGTAATGCTGGACACTGGACGTAATTACGCAGATGTTGCCCTGTGCATTGCTCCCTACGCCGTTCACTGCGCTGAGTGACGCGCCATCATAGTAGGTAATCGTAAAAGTCGATTTGCCGGCGCTGATATCGGCGTCGTTAAGAAATCCCATGGAGTAGTTTTTGACCACCGTTTTAATGGCCGCGTCCTGCCCGCCGGAACCCGTTTGCTGTGTAATGGCGAAGCGCACTCCTTCACGAACGGCTTCGCGCAAAGTGTTTTGCTTAAAGATTGCGAAAGGAACATCGATCATGGCAAAAAATATTGCCATCAATGGCAGCAACACCAGGGCGCCTTCCAGTACGGCGGATCCAGTCTGCGTTCGAGATCTCGTTAGTGACTTGGGTTTGCGCACGGAAATCTCCAGTCCGGCCAGGCAGCCAGCAATTCTGCACGGGCACCTTTCCTCAATCTTTGCGCCCGGCCGGTTTTCCGGTAGCACCTCGTCATTGATGTGACGACACTATCCAAGATTCCAGTCCCCCGCAAACGCAGGCTTTGGCTTCGGGACACGTTATGCCGCAAGCCCATTGCCGCTTGTCCTCCGACACTATATTCATGCCATTCGTCATCGTGATCTATCGGCTAGTACCAGTAGTTGCCTCATACTATCGCCCTAAAGCGGCTCGGGATAGCTCTTACGCATTAGTAGGGTAAGTGAAACGCCCCGCTGAAGGCAGCCCCCCATGGAAGGACTTTCCATCTCTGTCTAACGTCCTCTTTCCCGTTACTTAGGAATCCATCGGTCTATCGGTCAGGTAAGTTTATAGGGACTCAGCGTGTCTACTGAAATTACGTGATTGTGAGCTGGCATTAGGGAACCAGCAAAGAATTTTTCCTCTGACTACAACTCGGGTTAACCTAAGCCCAATGCAATAGGACGCGGACGTGGCAGAAACATTTACCGGGCTTCCGTCATTGGCGTCGCCACTCCCTCAGAAGGCGCTGGCGTTGCCTTTTTCCCGCCGATCAGCGACTCGCCAACGAGTTCGTTACGCTTTCGCCGTTGGGCTTCCGCGCCTCACTCGGTGTCTGTCCGGCAACTTCCCGCGCCGTTTCGTTCCCACTCACCAAGCGATAAAAAAAGTTCCGGAGCGAGCCTGAAATGGAATGAAACTGCGGCTTGAGGTACTTGTAAGTGTATGAAGTGCGGTGGCCAGGGACGGACTTGAACCGCCGACGCCAGCCTTTTCAGGGCTGCGCTCTACCAACTGAGCTACCTGGCCATGGATCTTGCGGTGAGTTTCTCCATTGTAACACCGGAGAACAGCTTGAACTCAATTGGGAATGCGCACGATTCCGCGCAGGCCTCGCGCCGTCCGACGCCAGAACCACAGCAGCACGATGCCGATGACGATCAATCCCGCTGACAGACCCATCCACAATCCCACGGCGCCTTGCGCTTCGCGAAAACATAGGAACCCGCCCAGCGGCAAACCTAAAATCCAATACCCGGCGAAATGGCATCGGCGTGCGGGTGTCGCCCGCGCCGCGCAGGGCTCCGGTAGCGGTCACTTGCAAGCCATCGAAAAGTTGAAACAACGCGGCCACACGCAGTAACGGCGCGGCGGCCGCAATGATCGCAGCTTCAGGGGTGAACAGGCGCGCGATGGCTTGCGGGACGATGAGCATGGCCAGCGCTCCCAAAGACATCGCTCCCGCGCCAACGCCAAAGCTGTCCAGCCAGCGCGCGACGCGCCTTCCGGATCGCGTCTTCCAATGGCGTGTCCCACGCGCACGGCGGCGGCCGAGCTAATGCCCAGAGGCATCATGAAGGTTGTCGAAACCACGGTTAGCGCGATCTGATGTCCCGCCAGCATTTCCGCACTGAGTTTGCCGATCAGAATGGTCACCGTCGCGAACACCGAGGTTTCTAAACCAATCTGTCCCGCCGCGGGCAGGCCGAGTTTCAGGAGTCTGCCGATGCGCGGAAAGTCCGGCCGCCAGCTCACCACGAAGGCTCTCGGGTCGCGCCGCCACACGATCAGAATCATAGCGGCCAGCATGTACACACGCGAAACGCAGGTTGACCAGCCGGCGCCTTCGGCACCGAGCCGCGGGGCGCCGACATTTCCGAACACGAGTATCCAGTTGCCGGCTGCATTGACCAGGTTGGCGGTGATCAAGACCAGCAGAATCGGCCGCACCACGCCGATCGACTGCAAATAGCGCCGCAAGCAAAAGAACAACAGAAGCGGGGGCGCGCTCCAGTTCAGGGCGCGAATGTAAGGAGTGGTATCACGCAGGACGCTCGGGTTAATACCGAACCGGGCCATGGCCGGAACCATCGCCCACACGAAACCCATCACGCCGGGAATCAGGAGCAGCGCCAGCCAGATCCCGTTGATCAACGAATGATGACAATCGTCCCGGTCGCCCGCGCCGAAGGATTGCGAAACCAGAGTGTCGAGCCCATACAAGAGTCCGCTAGCGAAAATCGCAATCGCGTAGAACACGGAAGTCCCGAGGCTCACCGCGCCGATGGCCTGCGCGCTCACGCGACCGACAAACATGGTGTCGACAATGCCCATCGCCATCCAGCCCAGCTCGGTGAGCACCAGCGGCAGGGCGAGAGAGAACATGGCTCGCAACTCTGCTTCGCGTTGCGTCATGTTTCTTACTTGCCGATGCAGAAGGTGGAAAAAATTCGATTGAGGATATCATCCGCACTGGTGGCGCCCGTGATGCCGTCGATGGGGCGCAGCGCCGCATACAAGTCGAGCAGAAGCATTTCGTGCGGGATGCCCAGCGTGGTCGCGGTTTGAGCTTGCTCTAGAGCCTGGGAAGTTTCCTGCAACAGTTGTTCATGCCGCAGGCTGGTGATGAAACCGCCTTCCTGTTCCAGGCGGCCGCGCGGCGCGATGGAGTCGATAATGGCGCGGCGCAGCTCACTCAGCCCTTCCCCAGTGAGCGCGGAAACGCGCAGCGCGGCGCCGATAACGGAACACATTGGCAAATCGCACTTGTTTCCTGCCACCAAGTGCTTGCCCTGTTGCTGCGCTTTTTCGATTAACTGCTGGTCTGATGCTTCCAGCGGCGCGGAGAGATCCACTACCACCACGGTCAAATCCGCGTCAGCCATCGCTTGATAGCTGCGCTCGATGCCCAGTTTCTCGACGATATCCTCTCCGGCGCGGATGCCCGCCGTATCGACAAACCTCACCGGGATTCCTTCAATGACTGCTGTCTCCGACACCAAGTCGCGAGTGGTGCCGGGCACGTCCGTGACGATGGCGCGGTCTTGCTCGAGCAGGCGGTTGAACAGACTGCTTTTGCCCACGTTGGGGCGGCCGACGATGGCCAGCGTGAATCCTTGGTGCACCAGCTTGCCGTAAGCGAAGCTCGCGATCAGCGCGCGCACGGCGGCTAGAACCGGCTCGATGCGCCGCAGGATTTCTTCAGGCGGCGCGACGCTAATGTCGTCTTCGGCGAAATCGATGCCGGCTTCGAGCAGCGCTATCAATTCCAGCAGTTGCTCTTTCAGCGGCTTCAATCGCAGTGAAACTGACCCGCCAACTTGCTGCGCCGCGATGCGAGCCTGATATAGCGTGGTGGCGTCGATCAGGTCTCGAACCGCTTCGGCCCGCGGCAGATCGATGCGGCCATTCAGATACGCCCGCAGCGTGAATTCGCCGGGTTCGGCGAGGCGCGCTCCCCATGCGCAGGCGCGCTCCAGCGCGAAACGCAAGACCACCGGTGACCCATGGCACGAAATTTCGATTACATCTTCCGAGGTGTAAGAGCGCGGAGCGGCGAAATAGGTGATCACCACCTGATCGACGGCATGGCCGCCTACGTCAGGAAGTTCTGCGAGAAACGCTGCCCATGGTTCCCATGCAGGCTCCGTTCCCGGAGGAAGACGCAGCATAGCGGTAGCGATCACGCGCGCGTCGCGGCCGGAAATGCGCACGATGCCGATACCACCGCGTCCCGGCGGCGTGGAAACCGCGGCAATCGTGTCGTTGAGGTTCACTTACCGGAAGTCACGGCGCGGGCCGCGTGGACCACCGCGCGACGGAGGACCACCGCGGCGATCGCCGTCGCGTCCACCCCGGCCGCGATCGCGGAAACCTCCCGGACGGCCACCAGTGGAATCCAGCTCCGGCCGCGGCTTGGGCGGAATCACCGGCTCCGGCAGCGTCTTCATTTCCGCAGGCACGATCACCACCTGGCGAATCGGACCCTCGCCCACGCTCTCGCTGCGCACATCGGTTTCATCGCGCAGCGCCAAGTGCAAGATGCGCCGCTCGCGGCTGTTCATAGGGCTGAAGTGAAAGGGCTGGCGGGATTTCTTGACACGCTCCGTCGCGGCTTGCGCGCTCATCCGCAGCTCTTCAATGCGCAGAATCCGGCGATCGTTAGCGTCGAAGCAAATGCGCGAATGCTCCTCCGGAGCCATCCCGATCGCTTCCATGGTCAACTGCTCCAGCGCCAGCAGCAGTTCGGCTTTGTTCGAGAGCAGCAGGTCGACATCGGCGCCGGTGAAGCGCACCATCAGATCCGGGTTTTCGAAATCCGGATGGGGCGTCTCGCCTTCCGCCACTGCAAACGAAAGTTGAAATCCGGCCAGCTTAAATACGTGGTTCAGGAATTCTTCAATGCGTGGTCCGGTTTCCGCGACGGTATATTTCTTTTGGGCCAAAATTTATTTCCTGCCCTTCTTTATAGGAACCGGCGCCGTCACTGCAGGCGCGGGCATGGTTTTGTTCAACAGCCACTGCTGGACGATACCCACCACGTTGCCGGTTAACCAGTATAGTACCAGCCCCGCCGACGCGAAGTAGAACATATAACCGAACATCAGCGGCATAAACATCATCATTTTCGCCTGCGCCGGATCGACGCCCGGCTGCGGGGTCATGCGCTGCATCAGGAATTGCGTCGCCACCAGAAGCAGCGGCAACAGGTGAATCGCCAGCGATTCGGGCTGCGAAAGATCGCTCACCCACAACCAATGCGAGCCGCGCATTTCGATCGCCACGCCCAAGACTTTGTAGAACGCCCACAAGAAGGGAAGCTGCAAGAGCATGGGCAAGCATCCGCCCACGGGGTTCACACCGTTTTTCTTGTACAGATCCATTACTTCCTGGTTCTGTTCCGTCTTGCGCGGGTCCTTCATCGAAATGCCTTTGTACTTGTCGTTGATGGCCTTAATCTGCGGCTGCAACGCCTGCATCTTTTTGGAGGATTTCATGCCGGTGATTTTCAACGGGAACAGCAGCATGTTGATCGCCAGCGTCACCAGCACAATGGCCCAACCGTAGTTGTGCACTAAATGATCCGAGGTCCAGTTGAGCACCAGAAATAGGGGTTTCGCGATCACGCCGAAGAAGCCCCAGTCGACGACTTGCTCGAGTTTCGGGTTCACCTTGCGAAGCAGGTCGGTGTCCTTGGGCCCAACGAATAACGAAAGCGAGTTGAGACCTTCACCGCCGACGCCCACACCCACGCGCTTCTCATCCTTGCCGTCGATGTTAGGAACGGCATCGGCAAAGGTGGTTTGTTCAACGGAAGGTTTATCGCCCGGCAGGAATACCGCGGTGAAGTAGCTATCTTCGATTCCGACAAATGAAAACTGGCCGCTGGCGGAAACCGGACCGTTCTTGGCATCGCCAAATGCGATGGCTTTGAGTTTGGAATTGGGCAGATCGTAGTAGAGGGCGTGTTGAACGGCCTCGGGGTTGCGCACCGTGGGATCGCCGAAACCGCCGCGCCACGTGAGCTGATGCGGGACCGCCGTGCCGTTCTGGGTGACTTCGGAGGTCACGTTCACCAGGTAACTCGCCTTGGTGAAGTGGAAAGATTTTTTGGTCAGCGCGCGGCCATCGGAAAATTCGAAGGAAACTTCGAGCCCATCGCCCGAACGCTCGGTCTTAAACAGCGCCTTGTTGGGATCGGTCACGAGCGTCTGTCCCTTGACATCGATCGAGAACGGTAAGGGAACGCGATCCTTCGCGGGTTGGTATACCAGCTCCAGTGGATTGCCGTTACCTGAATGATAATTTTTCAGAACCCAACTCAGCACCACCGCGCCGCGGTTCGAAAAAACAACATGATAAACGTCGGTATCGACTGGAACGATCTCTTCGCCGGACGCTTGTACGGCATCCAGCGTCTCGGCAGTTTTTTGCTTCTGGGTGGAAGGAATAACAGCCTCTGGCTTTTCGACCTCCGCCGCGGTAACCGGCTGGGCACTCTTGGCCGCGCCCGCTTTCGTGGCGGTGGGCGCCGGAGCCGGCTTGATGAAATACTGGCTGACCAGCAGCACCAATCCCATCAACACGAAGGCGATCAGCAGCCGCATTTCCATGGACAATTCTTTTTTCATAGCAACGAAAACCTAGCGAACGGGATCGAATCCTCCCTGATGAAATGGATGGCAGCGCAGTAAGCGTCGGGTACCCAGCCACACGCCTCGCGCCACGCCGTGTTTTTCCACCGCCTGCATCATGTACTCAGAACAGGTCGGGTGAAAACGGCAGGCCGAGGGCAAGCAAGGAGAGACCCATCGCTTATATAGACGGAACACACCCACGACTAAGATCCGCATTTCTCGATCACCTTTGCCAGCGCCCGCTCGATTTCCGGAAACGATGCGTCCAGCGCCCCACGCCGCGGGTTGACCACGATATCCCATTGCCTGCCGATTTCCGAGCGGTGCAGCCGGAAGGCTTCCCGCATGCGGCGCTTAATACGGTTGCGCACCACGGATCCGCCGATCGCGCACGGCACCGTGAGCCCCAATCGGGCGGAGCTTCGCGCCGGGTCCGGATGCGCCAAGCAAAACGCTGCGAATAAAGGACCGGAGAGGCGGATACCGTTGTCATAGACGGCTCGGAATTCGGAGGAGCGCAGAATCCGCGCGGTTTGCGGAATCCCCAGCGCGCCGCCGGAGGCGGGTTTAACTGGTGGCCTTGGCGTAGCGGACGGCTCTCTCGTCGCTGACGGTCAGTTTATGGCGGCCGCGCGCGCGGCGGCGGCTGAGCACGGCGCGCCCGTTCTTGGTCTTCATGCGCTCACGGAACCCGTGTACTTTGGCGCGTTTACGATTATTCGGCTGAAATGTGCGTTTCGGCATCTTATTCCTTCTTAGACGCGCGCAACGCTACGGCGAAGGCGCAAGGGCTAGGAATCTAAAGTAAAAGTATAGCAGACCACGTGCTGCAGTGCCCGCGCGTCTTGCATCCGGTCATCAGATGATAATCGACCCCACGTGGCGTTGTAACGCATTTGGGATCTGGCGGACAATTCTCGTTATCCATAACCGCCTATCGGGAGTTGGCTAAACGCAAGGCTTTAGCGCTGTCGTCGCGGAGGCAGCACTCGCCAGGTCGCGGCGGAATGCGATATCCCGATTTTGCTCTGAGCTTCGCTACAATTCAAGCTTGCCGTCGACAAACAGCTCCTTCACCTTGAACTGGAGCATCCGGTAGGGCCCCGCCGCCCCTGGCAGGTACAGCTCAAAGCTTATGATTTTGTCCGCAGGAGACACCAATTCGCGCGGGAAGGCGAAGTATAGATGCGGGTCGGTTGACGTGGGCGGGAAGTAGGCGCTCAGCTTGACTCTGCCGTGTCCGGCATCCATAGCGCTGTCCTGCTCCAACCTGCGGGTCTCGGCTTCCTTCGAAAAGGCGTCATTATTCCCAACGCGCGCAGCCACGATAATATGTCCCTCGCGATTGTCGGCGAGCCAGACCGCCCGCTCTTCCGAGAGCGGATCTTCAGCCAGCGCCTTGGCGATACCGGGGCGGCGCAATTCGGTCCGGCGGCCGCGTTCCGTAAGTGCTTTCGCGACGGGGCCGGCGGTGGCCAGGTAGACCTGGATCGGTTGTCCTGACCCCGCGTTCTTTCCCACTTGTGCGTTGCCCGGCGGAGCAGACATCTGCGCCCACGGAGAATTCACCAGGAACTGCGCGAGCTCAACGTCGGTCCACTCCATCGGGGGTTTGGTTTGCCAGAATGGCTCTACCGCTAGCAGGAGCGCGACCACCAGCCACATCATGCTTCAATTCTTTCACGATCGCTCATATATTAGATCCCCTATGCGCTCAGGACCTTATTGAGCTGACCGAAGGTCTTGCGCCAACTGACAACTACTCGAGCGAGGCGATGCGGATTTGCGTTTCAGAGACTGGCCAGCAGTTCGTAATCCACATTGCCGCCCGATAACACCACGCCCACGCGGCTCAAACCTGGCGGAAGTTTCTTGAACAGCACCGGCGCGGCGGATACGGCGCCGCTGGGTTCCGTCAGGATCTTCAACCGCGAGAGCAGAAACTTGAGCGTAGCGCGGATTTCCTCTTCGCTTACCAGGACGATTCGATCCACCAGCCGCTGCACAATCGGAAACGTCAGTTCGCCCGGAATCTGCGCGCGCAGTCCGTCCGCAATGGTCGTGGGCGGCGGAATTTCGACGCGCTTCCCGGCTTCTAAGGACAAGAGAGTATCGTTGGCGTCGGCCGGTTCGACCCCAATCACGCGAATACTGGGGCGAAGACTCTTGGCCGCGATGGCGCTGCCGGACATCAGTCCTCCGCCGCCGATGCATACGACGATGGCGTCCAGATCGGGGATGTCCTGCATCAATTCCAATACGGCCGTGCCCTGGCCTGCGAGAGTCCAAGGATGATCGTAGGGGGGAACCAAGGTTGCGCCGGTTTCCTCGGCTAGCTTCTTGCCGATGAGTACGCGGTCTTCACGGAAGCGGTCGTAAGTAACGATTTTCGCCCCGCGCGCTCGCGTCGCTTCCACTTTGGAGCGGGGTGCGTCGAGCGGCATCGCCAGCGTCGCCGGAATTCCCAGCGACTGCGCCGCGATCGCCACGGCCTGCGCGTGGTTGCCGGAGGAAAACGCCACCACGCCGCGCGCGCGGTCCTTTTCGGGGATCGAATAGATGAAATTCGCCGCGCCGCGGAACTTAAACGCTCCTCCCTTCTGCATGTTTTCGCACTTGAAGAAGGCCGTGACGCCCGCTTCGCGGTCGAAGCTGTGCGAATTCATGACCGGCGTTCGCCGCGCGATGGGCCGGATACGCTCGGCGGCGGCGCGAATTTCGTCCAGGGTGACGGTGGTTTCTAAAGTGGGGGATCGCAAGTCTCAGCATAACGTGACACACTGGAAGCGTGCCTGACGTTTGTACTTGCGGCGCAAAGCTTCCGCCCGACGCGCGCTTCTGCCATAAGTGCGGCAAGCCGCAGCGCGATGAACCGGTGTTTGTCGAAGAAGTGGAGGAGCCATCTCCGCCGCCTTTGACCGCGGTCCCGGTGTCCGTGCCCGCGCGCATCGGCTTTCATAATCTGCTCGCCGTCCGCGTGGCGCTGCTGGCCGGGGCCCTAGGCCTATGCTTGTTCGTGCTGCTCGGCCAACTGCCGGGATTGCAGGTGATCGCGATCCTTTCGCCCGTTGCTTCGGGAGCCTTCGCGGTGCACCTTTACAAGCGCAAAACCGGACAGCGGCTGTCGATGGCCAGCGGCGCGCATTTGGGCTGGATCTCCGGCATTTTTGGCTTCCTGATTACTACGCTTCTGTTTACTGCTTTCGCCGTCATGCTGACCAATCCAGAGCTTGCCGATGCCGTCCGGCAGCAAGCCGGCGCCACCCGGCCGGAGGTCATGCAAGCCCTGAAGGAAATCCAAACCACTGCTGGCATCACCAAGGCACTGCTCGAATCCTTCGTCTTCCTGACGTTGCTGCCAACGTTTGGCGGCTCGCTCGGCGCGAAGCTACTTGATCGGGACTGAAGGCTCCGCCAGCCGCTGGCTGCGGGGCGTGGTCCACTTCACGATGGCGACTCCGGCGAAGATCACGATCATGGCGACCGTCTCGCGCCATCCGAAGGGTTCGCGATAAACCCACCAGCCCAGCGCCACCGCCACCATCGGGTTGACGTAAGTGTAGATCGAAACCAAACCCACCGGCAGATGATGCATCGTGTAAATGAACGCGCTATAGCCCACGATCCCCCCGAACACTGCCAGATACAAAATCGCCAACATTCCTTTGGTGTTCCAGGTCTCATGGCGCCCGTCCAACAGCGCCGGAATGGCGAACGCGATTCCAGTAGCCAGTTGCTGAACACCGCCGCTCACGAAAGGATGCACACGGCTATCCATCCGCCGCTGCGCGATGGACCCTACCGACCACATCAGGCCGCCAAACTGCATAAGAAAGAAGCCACCGAGCAGGGCCTGCGTGCTGACCCGCTGCCCGCCGCCGCCCGGAGTCATCAGCAGCGTCACACCCGCGAGTCCCACTAGCATGCCGCCGATCGACGGCCAGTGCAGTCGTTCCCCGGTGGGCGATAAGGCCTCCACGCCGACCAACCAGAAGGGCTGCAAGCTTGCGAAGAGCGACGCCATGCCGCTCGAAATCCATTGTTCGCTGTAAGCCAGAGCGCCGGTTCCCATCGCGATCACCATCAAACCGTAAAGCGCCGTGCGCACCGCTTCGCGTCCAGTCGGCAGACGCGCTCCGGTGGCCAGGGCGCCGAGCAGCAACGCTCCACCGGAGATGGAATAGCGCAGACACATCAGCATGGCAGGCGAAAAAGACTCCAGCGCCACCCGGATCCCCAGGTAGGTGGTGCCCCAGAAAAAACACACGCAGGCGAGCGCCGCCAACCAGCGGAATTCCCTATGGGACTGATCTTGCCCGGTCAGGTTACCATGTTAACTTGATCCTCACGCTCACCATTAATCCGGCCATCGACCGCATTATCACGGCGGACCGCCTGGTATTTGAGGACCGCGGTTACATCCTTGATCGCGCCGAGGCCGCTGGTGGCCGGGGTATCAATGCGTCCCAGGTGATCCACTCCTTCGGCGGCAAGACCGCAGCTGTGCTCACCGCTGGGGGCGCCGCCGGCGAGCGCATCGAAAAGCTCCTGGGCGGCTTGGGGTTTCCATACGAGATTGTCCACGTTCGCGCGGAGAGCCGGACGAACCTGACGATTTCCGACAAGCAAGGGCTCACCGTGAAGCTGAATGAGCGCGGCGCGCCTCTTGAGTTCAGCGAACTCAAAGAAATCAAGAAGAAGGTGGAGGCGCGTCTTCCGAAAACCCAGTGGCTGATGATTTGCGGCAGCATCCAGCCCGGTGTGCCGCCGCATTTTTACTGTGAGATTGTGGAAATGGCCAAGAGTCACGGCGTGAAGACGCTCCTCGATACCGACGGCGATGCGCTGCAGCATGCGCTTGAAGCGAAGCCTACCGTCATCATGCCGAATCAGCACGAAGCGGAACGTTTGCTCAGTCGCGCGCTCATTACTCGCGGGCAGTGCCTGGAGGCGGTGGACGTGATGCAGGCCATGGGTCCTGAGTGCGTGATTCTTTCGTTAGGCGCGCGCGGGGCGATTGGCTCATCGCCAGAAGGAGTGTTTGAAGCGCTGCCGCCGCGCATCGAAGCATTGTGTCCAATCGGCGCCGGCGACGCCCTGGGCGCTGCCTTCGCGTGGAGCATGGAGAAGAAGAAGTCTTTCTCCGAGGCATTGCGCTGGGGAGTCGCTACCGGTACCGCTGCCGCGAAGCTTCCTGGCTTGGCCTTCCCCACCTTTAACGACGTTCGCGCCGTCTACAAACAAGTAGAACTGCGCCACGGAAAATAGGGACGGAGCGCTCCGTCCCTATTCATTTTAGGTAGGCTTTTAGCGCGTGGATGAGATCGTCTGCAGCTTGCTTCTGCTCCTCCGTCGCCTTACCTTTGGGATCCAAAACATGAAATCGAATATGGCCCTCAATTACCTCCGCCATCAACGCGTCCATGGCCCCCCGGCAGGCCGAAATGTTGTGCAGCACGTCAGAGCATTCGGCCTCTTGATCGAGCGCACGCTCGATGGCCTCCACCTGCCCGCGAATCCGCCGCACGCGATTCAACAGACTTTTCTTTTCGTCGGCTGTGTGTGCCATAAAATAACGATTTTGGATCTTTACAATTATACCCCCGCCGGTATATTCTGAAACCAGAAAGGAGGCCCATTCATGTCTAAAGCCGGCAGTAGTGCGCTGCGCGAACAGCGAGTCGAAGGCGACTCGACGGAGCCTCCCTCTTGGCCCACGCCTTACCCGATAGCGACTTCTTATCCGTGCTTTCACGAAGACTTCACATTCGTAGTTTTCACTCGAACGAGATGACCTTACCCAGTCGCTAAGCTCTCGGGAAAGACCGCGCATTGAAGACGGAGTGCCGCCCAAGGTTGGGGATCCTTTGCAGTTACGACACATACTTTGACCCCAAACCACGTGCTGCGAAGGAAGCCGCGCAGTTTCCCCAAAATGGGTCGGAGGCAGAGTACGCTACACACTTACGAGCGCGTCTGTAGTGGGGTCGCTGCTAGCGGCTAGATCGGCGGCGCCGAATTATTCCAGGCGAATTAAGGAAAGGAACGAACGATGCTCAATGAAAAAGTGGCGGATCCGCTCGATGAGGTCCAGCAACAAAAAATCGAAAAGCAGAGTGTGGGTCCGATACGCATTCGTCGGGCTGTACTGGCACTCATGATGCTGAACCGGTGAGGAGCTATATGTATATCGGTTCCCGCACTATCCGCGAGCCGAGCATGATTGGGCTATGGACGCTCGCGCTTCTGGCGGCCTTGGCCGGTCGCTGCTCTGCACAGGATCAGCCCCTCGATCCGGCGACGCCCGAGCGCTGGAATCTGTTCTATCAGGCGACGTCTATCGGAGATTATCACGGCACCTTCCACTCGCCCTACGAAGGAGCATTCAGCCTCCAGGATCGTTCCGAACGAGATGTTTCACTCACCACCACGCTGTTCCTAGGCTTTCGACTGGGCTCCACACAGTTTTACATCGATCCCGAAATTGCCGGCGGCCGCGGCTTCAGCGGCGTGAACGGGATCGCCAACTCTCCCAACGGTGAATTGCCGCGGGTGGCTTCCGCCACTCCCAAGCCGTATCTCGCCCGCGCCTATTTCACGCAGGATTTTGGTTTCGACGAGGAGCGGGAAAACTTGTCGGGTGCTGAGAACCAGCTCGCCGGCTCACGGCCGATGACGCGCTACAGCATTACCGCGGGGCGCTTCACGGTCACCGATTTCTTCGATAACAACAAGTATTCGCATGACCCGCGTACGCAGTTCATGGGCTGGGCGGTGATGTACAACGGCGCCTGGGACTATCCAGCCGACACGCGGGGTTACACTTGGGGCTGGGTTCATGAATTCCATACTAGGCGCTGGTCCGTGCGCTACGGGAGCGCCGCGGAGCCCAAGGTGGCGAACGGCCTGCGTTTCGACCGGCGCCTGCTGCGCGATCGCGGCGATATGGTGGAAGGCGAACTGCGCTATTCGCCCCGCGGCCACGCAGGTGCGATCCGGGTAATGGGCTCGTGGCTGCACACCGATTCCGGCAGTTACGCGGAGGCGCTTCAGTTGAGCGAAGCAACTCATACCAGGCCCGACGTAACCGCTACGCGCCAAGTCGGCCGATTGAAATACGGAACGGGGATAAGTCTTGAGCAGGAGATTGCCAAAGGCATCGGCGTGTTCGGCCGCCTGGGCTGGAACGATGGGAAAACGGAAAGCTTTGCGTTCACCGCCATGGATCGCCTGGCGACAGGCGGAGTCTCGGTGACTGGCACGCGCTGGAAGCGTCCCAACGATACCGCTGCGACCGAGCTCACGGTCGGCGGCATCTCGGGCGTACACGCGTCCTATTTGGCGCACGGCGGCTTTGACTTTCTGATTGGCGACGGCGCGTTGCAATATGGACCTGAATACGCTTGGGAAAGCTACTACAGCGCCCGCTTGTTTCCTGGCTTTTTTTCGACGATCGACGTACAGTACGTCGCCAATCCAGGGTACAACCAGGCCCGCGGCCCGGTGTGGATCTACAGTCTACGCCTGCACATCGAGTACGGAAAATAGGGACGGAGCGCTCCGTCCCTATTTTTTGCGGCGCTTAAAGAATACACTCGACGCGTGGCCGGAAGTCGTTACCACCACCACGAACAAGGCCAGCAACGAAACCAGGGTTGCCACCGAGCCAATGATCAAATAATCGCTGTCCTTGAGCGGCGCTGGCATCAGCCTCAGCATAATCACGCCCACCGCCGCGAACACCAAAACCACCGCTAACACCAGTGCAAGGGTACGTCCCATTAGTCATATTTCTCGTAGCGAATCTGCTTGCGGTCGAATCCCATACTCTTTAGAATCTGCCGCACCTCGTCCACCATGGGCCGCAACCCACATAGATAGATGTCGATGTCGGTGCGTCCGCCGGCCGCTTCAGCCAAGTGCGCCTGCACCCTGCCCGCGCGCCCCGTCCACGCGGATCCGGACTGCGTCAATGTCGGCCAGAAACGAAACTGCGGAAAGTCCCGCGCCATCTCTTCGAATTCCTGACGATACAGCAAATGCGATTCGTACCGCGCGCCGAACAATAAGGTGAAAGCGGGCGAACCCGTTCTAAGTTCCGCTTGCAACATGGAGCGGAACGGTGCGACTCCGGTGCCCGTGGCCACTAGCAAAGAATCCCGCAAGGGGCGCCGCAACGTGAAAGTTCCAAGAGGCCGCGGCATGTCCACCGTCTCTCCGGGCGAAAGTCCAAACAGGTGCGGCGTGAACGCGCCTCCTTCCACAACGTTCAGACACAGCTCAAAGCGGTTGCCTTCCCCGGGCGCCGATGCAATCGAATACGCCCGCGTGATCGCACGGCCCGCGATCGAATCCGTCAGCGACACGAATTGACCCGGAACGAAATCCAAGCGCTGGAGTTCCGGCGCCTCAAACACAAAGTGCCGCACGCCCGGCGCGATTTCCACCCAACTAATCAGTTTCGCTTGCACCGGCGTTCCCCTCAGATGCCTCGCGGGCGCGCCCCACCAATGCATCGATCAGCGCCGGATGCCCATCGAGTGGAGCCGTGACTTGAATCTCCATTCCCGGGTGCATCGCGCGCAACTCCTCCACTAGGCGCGGCAAGTCGCGCTGGAGATGCATCCCCAGCGTCAGAAAATACGGAATAACAATCACCTGCTGAATACCGCGACTCGCGAGAGTCTCCACCGCACCCCGCAAATCCGGCCGTCCGCCTTCCAAAAACGCCGTCTCCACTGCCTCATACCCGCTGTGGCGCGCCAACTGAGCGGCCATTGAGCGCACCGCATCGTTGGCCGATTCGACACTCGATCCATGCCCGAACACAATGTAGCCGATTTGCTTCGAACTCAAACCAGCACCGCCGGCGCAGCAGCCTCTGGCAAATATCCGCTGAGAAAATCGTGGAACGCCCGCCCCCGCCGCCGTCCGTTGTTGTACTGCATCTCCAGCCGTTGTACAAAGACCAACACGCCCAGAACATCGGCGTCGCGCAGCGTGTGCGCGCCCTTCTGCTCGGACAGTTGGTTGCGTAACTCCTCCACCGCTTCCCGCAGCTTCTCCTGAATCGCCGCCGCATACGGATTCGGCGGACGAGTATCGTAAATCAAACCGGACTGCAAAGTGCGATACGTGCGGATCTCAGCATCCAAAGCCTCGCGCGCGTCAAAATCCACCGCGCGGCCTGTTTCCATGGCCCGCTTTAGCGCCAGCGCCACCGTGAATACCAACGGCTCCATCTCCCGCAGAAACTTTTCACTCACACGGATGTCTCGATTCGGCACCTGATCGTCGGAAATCGCCGGCGGCTGCTCATGGAAACGCGCTTCCCGCAGAT
>JALYIB010000212.1 GCA_030775965.1 Acidobacteriota bacterium
CAGGTGAATGGATTCCGCGCCGGATTCCGCCGCGACAGGAAGACGGCGCAAAGCAGCGCGAATGCGCGCCGAGAGTTCCGGCATGCCGAAAGGTTTGGTGACGTAATCGTCGGCGCCGGCGTCGAGAGCGGCCACTTTGTCGGGTTCGGAATCGCGCACCGTCAGCATAATGATGGCGACTTCGGAGCCGGCGCGGATCTGGCGGCAGGTTTCGAGGCCGCCCAGGCCCGGCATATTCATGTCGAGAAGGATGAGATCGAAGCGCTGCTCGCGCACCGCGGTCAGCGCTTCTTCGCCGGTGCGGGCTTCGTGAATTTCGTAACCCTGCGTGCTGAGCGAGGCGCGCAGCACGCGGCGAATCTGCGGTTCGTCGTCCACTACCAGGATGCGTCCGGTGTTCATGATTGCACTGGAATGGTAATACAGAACGCGGAGCCGGGTCCCGGCGGGATGGCGACGTCGCCGCCGTGCGCGCGCAGGATTTCGCGCGCGATGTGCAATCCCAGGCCGGTGCCGGGCACGCGTTCTTTCACCGCCTGGCGGCGATAAAATCTTTCGAAGACGCGCTCGCGTTCGTTGTCGGGAATGCCGGGGCCTTGGTCGGCGATGCGGATTTCCAGATTGCCGTTGGCGCGCGCGGCGCGGATATCGACCGGCGAGCCGGGCGGAGAATATTTCAGAGCGTTGTCGATCAGTTGGCGCAGCGCCAGGGAGATCAGCGCGGGATCGAGGGTGAGCTCCGGCAAACCGGGAGCCGCCGAATAGTGCAACAGGCGGCCATCGCTGCGCGCTTCAAATTGCGTGAGGATGGCGGGCAGCAACAGGTCGAGCGAGACGCGCTGGCGGTCGAGACGCACTTTGCCGGCTTCGATCTGCGACATGCGGACCGCTTCGGTAACCAGCGAAGTCAGGCGGTCGGCTTCCTCATCGATGATGGTGGCGAGCTCGTGGGTTTGCGGCGTGAGCGGCGGCGCCTCGGAAAGCATCGTCGTCGAGGCCGCTTTGATGGAAGTCAGCGGCGTCTTGAACTCGTGCGCAATGGCGTCGAGCAGCGTGGATTTGAACTCTTCGCTCTGCCGCGCGGCGTCGGCGCGGTGGGCCGCTTCCTCGGTGCGCACGCGCTCCCAGGCAATGGCCACCAGGTTCAACAGCGCCTGCAAAGCGCCATCGGAAAACTCGACGCCGGCGAGCGCCAGCGCGCCGATGGCGTGGCCTCCCAAGACGATGGGCGCGAACAGAACCCGCGCGGCGTCATCCCGCGCGTTTGCGCCCTGGATCACAACCTGCTTGAGTTTTTCTTCCACGCCCGGCAGGTCTTCGACGCCGCCGCGAAAAATCTCGCCGGTCTTGGCGTCGTAGAGCGCCACCGCGCGGCAATCGAAGATCTCAGCAATGTGCTGGGCGACGTGAAAACCGACTGACCCCGACAGCTCCATCAGCAGAATCGCGCGGCTCAGGGCGTATAGTTGTTCGGTTTCCTGCTGGCGGCTCTTGGCTTCGAGCGCCTGTTTCTTGGCGCGGTCAGAAAGATGGCTGGCCACCAAAGCGGTGGTGAGAAAGGAAATGAGCGCCACCCAATTTTGCGGGTCAGCAATGGTAAAAGTGCCTAGGGGCGGGAAGAAGAAAAAGTTGAACGCCAACATCGACGCGACCGAGGCGACGATGGATTCGACCATTCCCCAGGTGGCGGCAATGCCCAGCACGCATAACAGATAGGCGAATCCGGCCGTGGTCGGGTTTACGTGAATCACCTGGTAGCAGATGAACGTGGCGGCGGCAATGAACACCAGGGTGAGCGCCAGGTGAAACGCGCGGGTGCTGAAAGACGAGGGCAACTGAAGCGATTTTAGCGTGATTCGAGCGGCCTAGCCCCGCTTCTTTACAACTTTTTTACGAGTTCCTTACGTAATCTTTATGTTATTGAGCAGGAAACACTTAATACGAATTTTTCATTGGACAGAACGGTCGTTTGCAGCTACACTCAAGGGCTAGATTCCCTGACTTGCGAAGAGTATGAAGAAAATTGAAGCCATCATCCAGCCTTTCAAGGTGGATGAAGTGAAAGCCGCGCTGGCCGCGATTGGCGCGGAGGGCATTACCATCTCCGAGGTGCGCGGCCACGGCCGGCAAAAGGGGCACACCGAGGTCTACCGCGGCGCCGAATACAAGGTGGACCTGATTCCGAAACTGAAGCTTGAAATCGTCGCGCCCGATGCTCGTGCGCCGCACATCGTGGATGCGATCGCAGCCGCCGCGCGCTCCGGCAAAATCGGCGACGGTAAGATTTTTGTTTCCTCGATTGAGGATGCCGTGCGCATTCGCAACGGCGATCGAGGAGAAGGCGCGCTGTAGTTTTTTGGCGGACGAGTGAGATGGAGCTATCAACCTATGCTGGACCTACAACAGATTGAATCGTTTCGAATGGTCGCGCTCACGCATAATTTCACGCAGGCCGCGGCCCGCTTGGGGTATTCGCAATCGAGCGTGACCTTGCACGTCAAGGCCCTGGAGCGGGAGTTGGGAGCGCCGCTCTTAACGCGGCACCGCTTTTCAAAGTCCGTGCAGCTCACCGAAGCCGGTAAGAGGACGCTGGATTACGCCGAGCGCCTGCTGGCGCTGGCGAATGAGACGAAAGCCGCCGCCGCCCAAAAATAAGCGCGCGGCCCTGCGGCGTTCATGGAACCACGCTGCCGCAGGGGGGCGCTTAAGCCTTATGCATATACTTGATATTCCCTTTGAACACCAGTAGATTCGGCGCGCCTTCGCGATTCACCTTCAGGCAGTCTTTGTCGTACCACTCGATCACGCCCTTCAGTACTTCGCCATCGCGAAGCACTAAAGACATGGGAGTTTTCGACTGCATCTGCTTTAGATAATAAAAATTCTCGGCGTTGGTTTGTTCCGGGGGCGAGGCTCGCTTGGGACCCGCGGCTCCGCGGGCGGGCGGCCGTTGGCCTTTCGCTTCGGCTTTCGCATCGGTAAAAGAAGGACGGATCAATTTACGATTCGCGGGCTCCATGGGAGCGCTCCTAGGGATTCGACGGGGATTGAGACTTCTTAGTTACTGTGATAACACAGCGGAGACGAAACTTCCAGCGCCGATCTTATGTACAGCCGCGCAATGCAGCGGCAAAAGCGTCCAGCGCGATCGATTTCTGAATGTTGCGGCGCACCAGCAAAACCAGTTGATCCACGCGGGCGACGGCGGCGCGCAGCCAGTCGAACGAAACGCGCTGGGCAAGCGGTTCCAGTTGGTTGCGGACATCCTCATTGCGCAGCGGCGTAATGCCGTTCGACAAGCGCAGGACGTCTTCGAGCAGAACGTAGAGCACGTCGAGATAGGAATCCAACTTTTCGTTGCGGCGCGCGGAGATGGAATCGGAATGTTTCAGCCAGGTTCCAAAGGGATCGAGGCCGCTGGCGACGCGCAGCAGCGCCAGCATGGCGTCGCGGCGGCGGTCGTAGGTTTCTAGATCGAGTGAAACTGCTAGGCCAGGGGAGCCTTCGGCCAGGCACAGACGGCGCTCGGCGTGATCCAGGCGGCGGGCGGCAGCGAAGGCGCGCATTTCCTCGCCGGTCAGGCGCGCCAGGCCGAAGGGGACGGCGCGCGAGCGGATGGTTGCCAGCAGATCGTAAGGATTGCGCGCGGTCATGATCAGAATCAGGTGCGGCGGCGGCTCTTCGAGCGTTTTCAGAAGCGAGTTGGCGGCTTGCTCGTTGGCGCGGTCAATGTCGTCGATCAGGAACACGCGCCAGGCGCCTTTGAGCGGATTGAGCCGCGCGCGTTCTTTGAGCAGGCGCATTTGCTGGATGGTGATCTGGCGCAGAGGACCATCTGGAGCGAAAGTTAACACATCAGGATGCGAGGCGAAGAACAGCGGGTCTTCGTTGCGCTTCTCGGAGGGCCACTTTTCGCGGTCGGCGATGATTTCGAGGTTGGCCGCGAGGCTCAAATCGCCGGCTTCGATTTTGGCGGCGTCGCCTACCAGCAACGCGGCAAAGCGGCGCGCCAGGGTGGCTTTGCCGACGCCTTCGGGACCGGAGAGCAAGAGCGTCTGCGGAATCCGCCCGCTGGCCGCCATTTCCGTGAGGGCTGCCGCCACTGCGGAGTTGCCGAAGAAGTTATCCAAGTTTCAAAAATACCACGGGAGTTAATAAGCGCAAACGCGAGAACTTGAAGCTGGTGGTGTTTCCGCAGGACCGCGCGAGCCAGAAAATAGGGGGCGCGGCGGCTACTTCACCGTGAGGTGCTGCACATCTTTTTCGTTCTCCATGCAGATGAGATCGATCAGTTCGGTATCGAGCACGGCGGTTTGCCGGATGGTCGCGGTCCAGGGGCGCGTGTAGGCTTTGGGATCGTTGATGGTGACTTCGATTTCGAGGTTGCCGAAGTTGGGGCGGCGGAAACGCTCGGTGACTTTACCGGCTTCGGTGAGCGGACTGCCGCTGGTATCGAGCCACTGATCGTCGCGGTAGCCGATGCTCTCAACCACCAGAGTGTCGCCTTCCCAGTGGCCGGTGGAATAGCCGTTCCACGTTGGCTGCGGGTCGACGGGGAGCGGGCGGCCGTCGGTGAAGATCTGGCGGAAGCTGGCGTTGTACTCGTCGAGAATGACGATCAGGTTGGGCGTCTGCACCAGCTTTTTCATGGTGGGCAGCAAGTGCATGCGGGGACCGCCGCGCGCGAGGCAATTTGTGTAGGGATCGTCGGTCAGTCCTTTGTTCTTGATTTTTGCGCTGGCCCAGGGTCGATAGGGGACGCCGTCGTGGAGGCCCGCGCCTAAGTTTCCGAACTGAACGCTGATGGCTAAATCTCCGCAGACGCGATTGAAGCCATCGCAGGGGAGAGGATCGGCGGCGCGCCACATGCCGGAGAAATCGGGCCTGCCCTGGGCGGTGCGCGGGGCGGGCGCGGACAGGTTGGGCTGGCCGTCAGGAGTTCGCGGAATTCCGGCGGTGGGGTAGTTTATCCACTGCGCCGGGGCGTACAACGTGAATGCGAAAACGGCTGCGGCCAAACGCATGCGGCGATTATACCGGATCTAGAGCACGTACAGATTTCCTGTACACTTAGGATGTGGAAACGACATACACGCAGCTGCGCGAGAAACTAGCGGCGGTGCTGGATCGCGTCGTGGAGGAGCAGGAAGTGATCATCGTCCGCCGCAAGCGCGGCGGCGACGTGGCGCTGGTTCCGGCCGATGAACTGGCGTCGATTATGGAAACCGCGCACTTGCTCCGCTCGCCGAAAAATGCGAGCCGCCTGCTGCGCGCGCTGCGGAGGGCGGAAAAGGGATCGGGCAAACCTGAGCCACTGGCGAAGCTGCGGCGAGCGATGAAACTTGAGCCGGGCGGTTGAGCGAGGCGGTCTTCCATCCGGAATTCAGGGCCGATCTTCGTCATTGGGTGGAGACGGACCGCACGGTGGCGCTGCGTATTTTTCAACTGACGGAGGCGGTGTTGCGGGAGCCGTTCACGGGCATCGGCAAGCCGGAGCCGTTGAAGTACCGGCTGGCGGACGTTTGGTCCCGGCGGATCACGCAAGAGCACCGGTTGGTTTATCGGGTGAGTGGAAAGAGGGTCGATTTTTTACAGGCGCGGTATCACTACTAGGATTTGGTTAGTAATCTTCAACCAATCCGCTGGCGCCAGTATCCCGGCCGGCGGCGCCCGTGCGCGACGGCGACTATCTCGATACCCGGCGAATGTTCCCGATAGAGAATCAAGAAGGGAAAGCGATGGAGAACATAACGTCGCCACGGGCCGGATTCCCGCCGCCAACGGGTGGGTGATTGCAAAATCTTATCTATTGCTTGATCGAATTCAGCAACGAACTCGTCTCCGGCTCGGAGGCTCCGAGTTGCATACCACTCGACTGCCGCTTCCAATTCTGTAGCGGCCTCCGGATGGAAACGGAGGAGGTTACTTGTCATCCCTGGCGCGGATTAAGCGGGCTCGCAATTCGCTCCAGGGAACGAGGTGCACCGTTCCCTCATCGATCTCGCGCGTTCGGCGCAGGATCTCGGCTTGCCAAAGCGTCTCAGCATCGGGATCGACCGTGGTATCCAACGAATCGAGCAAGGAATCGACTAGCGCCGCGCGAGCTTCGACGGGTAATTCCAGCGCGTCTTTGAGAACTTCATCCGGTGCGCGACTCATGTTCTGATTCTACAGCTATCCCGACACGCGGCAGGTAGCTTTGTTCAACTACCGCCGAATTTCCTGGATTAAGCGGGTCGTAACGAATAGTGGCAGATGCACCGTCGGGATAAGCGACCTTTACCGCGAGTCCCGGGATTGCCTTCATTTTGGATGAGCCTCCGTAACGCTCACCGCCGTATTCAAAATCGTAGCGGATAATCCAGCGCGAGGCCGATTGAACCTCACTAGAGCCGACTGTACCTTCGGCGGTCGGCCAGTCCTCAAACACTTTTGTCAAATGGTATGCAAAGTTTGGCCAGCAGAGGAAACCGAGTCCGGTGAATCCCCCACAAACGCGGACTACCCAAAGTTCGGTTCCCGGCGTCAGTGTCATCGAATAGCCAGTTGCAACGATGGCCCAACGCACCGAGCGAGCACGGACGCTGAGATTATAATCCAGTTGCCATCTACGGCGAATCGCCCACGCTGAGAACCACGGGCCTAAAGCTTTTTGCGCGACGTAACTGGCATATGTCCCATCGACCATAGCGATAGTGGTAACGGCACTCTAGAACGGGACGTCGTCGTCGGTGATCCCTTCGTTCATGGCGGCGGCTTGGGGGGGGGCGGCTTGGCGGGGGCGGGGGGCGCTGCGCATGCCTGACTGCGGCGGTTCCTGGGAGAAGCCTTCGTCCGTGCCGGCGCCGGCTCCGCCGCCCGCTTGGCCGCGGCCTCCTAAGAGGATCACTTCGTCAGCGACCACGTCTGTGGCCCACACTTTTTTACCGTCCTTGTCGTCGTAGCTGCGCGTTTGGAGGCGGCCTTCGACGTAGACTTGCGTGCCTTTCGTGAGATAAGGGGCGACGTTTTCGCCGCGCCAGAGAACCACACGCGACCAATCGGTTTCTTCTTTCCATTCACCGGTAGCCTGGTCCTTCCAGCGGCGGTTGGTCGCCACCGAAAATTTGGTGACCGCGATCTGGGAGGCGGTATAGGCCGTCTCGGCGTCACGTCCAAGATGCCCGATCAGAATGACTTTATTTACGCTGCGGCTTGCCATGATTCTGCACTTTACCATACGGAAGGAAAACGCGCCGCCGGGTGGTACGCGCGGGGAACATTTTGGTTACAACTTTGGTCTCCCAATTGCCAGTGAAACGATGTATGATTTCATCCATGACGGCATCGGGGCGTGTCCGTGCGATCGGACTGTTGGCGGCCCCGCTCTGGTGCGTGCTCTCTTGCCCGCAGCTCCCGGCGCAATCCCTGCTTACCTCCGGCGGCGGTCCCGTGCACTTGGTGGGCAGCGATCTGGCGGTGCTGGAAGCGCAGGACGTGCGCAAGGAAATCAACTGCAACGTCACCCCGGAAAAGCCGGCGCTGGGGTTCGATCTGCGGTTTCACGCGGGTTTCAGCGTCACGGTGCCGCTCAAGGAACTGTCCGGGGAAGAGAACGCGCTGACTATTTTGTTCCGGGTGACGCCCCTTGGTCACTCGGCCGAATCGGCTTACTTTATTCAGCGCTACACCGTTCCTCCCATCGAGGACGAGGCGGGGGGGGACGCGCTGCTGCAAGGTTCGCTCGATTTGGGGGAGGGCAACTACCACGTGGATTGGTTGATGCGCGACAAGCTGCAGCGGGTGTGCTCTTCCTACTGGGATATGGATGCGTCGCTGCCGGCGAAAGACCGCGACATGAAACTGGAGATGCCGGCGGGGGCCATGGAATCCGCGCACATCGAGCAGTTCACGGAAGAGCCGCCCACCGCGCGGGTTCTGGACAAGACGCCGCTGAAGATCAAGCTGCTGGTGAATTTCGCGCCGCAGAATTACGGCGCTTCGACCATGCGTCCGCAGGACACTTCGGCGCTGGTGGCGATTCTACGGCAACTGGCGCGGGAGCCGCAGTTCGGCAAGTATTCGGTGGTGGCTTTCAACATCCAGGAACAGCGCGTGATGTACCGCCAGGAGAGCGAGGACACCATCGATTTCCCGGCGCTGGGGGAGGCCCTGAGGACGGTCAAGCTGGGGATCGTCGACGCCAGCAAACTGCAGCGCAAGCACGGGGACACCGAGTTTTTGACGGACCTGATCCAGAAAGAGATCGCGGGCGCCGATCACCCCGAC
>JALYIB010000213.1 GCA_030775965.1 Acidobacteriota bacterium
CAACATGCGCTTGGCCGTCGCCAAGTGGGAACAGGCCAACGCGCGCTTCCAGATGGAGAAGCAGAAACTCGACATCTTTAAGGAATCCGTGCAGGCGCAAATCGATTCGCAAAAGGTTCAAGTCGAGAAGTTGCGCGCCACCTACAAGCTCAAAAAGAGACAGCTCGAAGAACTCACCATCCGCGCCGGCATCCGCGGCCGCATGCAGGAAATGACCTTGCAAGTGGGCCAGCGCGTGAAGCCCGGCGACGTGCTGGCGAAAGTGGCGCAGCCGCGAAAACTAATGGCGCGATTGCAGATCCCGGAGACCCAGGCCAAAGACATCGTGCTGGGGCAGCAAGCGCAAATCGATACTCGCAACGGCATCGTCCGCGCTCACGTCATCCGCATCGACGCCTCCATCGTTAACGGAACGCGCACCGTCGATTGCAAACTGGACGGCGCATTGCCGAAAGGCGCGGTACCGGATCTCAGCGTCGACGGAACCATCGAAATCGAACGCCTCGCCGACGTCCTGTATGTGGGCCGTCCCGTGTTTGCGCAACCCGGCAGCCCCGGCACTTTGTTCAAGATCGATGCCGATGGCAAAGGCGCCGAACGCGTGCCCGTGCGCTTTGGACGCGCCTCCGTCAACGCCATCGAAATCGCCGAAGGCCTGAAAGCCGGCGACCGCGTGATCCTGTCCGACATGGCCGCCCAGGAACAAAACGCGCGTGTGCGCTTGAACTAAAGAGAACCTCATGCCCGAAGCAATCATTCGCCTGGAGAGCGTCACCAAAGTGTTCGTCACCGACGAGGTGGAAACCCACGCCCTCGCCGGCATCCAGATGGAAATTCAAAAAGGCGAATACGTCTCGATCTCCGGCCCTTCCGGCTGCGGGAAGTCCACCTTGCTAGCGATCCTGGGTTTACTCGATACTCCCTCGGACGGAACCTACGTGCTCAACAATCGCCCCGTGCAAGGTTTGAAGCTGGCCGAGCGCGCGCGCATCCGCAACCGCGAAATCGGCTTCATATTCCAAGCCTTCAACCTGATCGGCGACCTGACGGTATATGAAAACGTCGAGCTCCCACTCACCTATCGCGGCATGGCGAGTGACGAGCGCAAGCGAAAAGCGCAAGCCGCTCTCGAACGCGTAGGCATGTCGCATCGCATGAAGCATTACCCGTCGCAGCTCTCCGGAGGCCAGCAGCAGCGCGTCGCCGTCGCCCGCGCTCTCGCCGGCGACCCTTCGATTCTGCTCGCCGACGAACCCACCGGCAACCTCGATTCCGCCAACGGCGAACAAGTGATGGATCTGCTGCGCGAGCTTCACCAGGGCGGCGCCACCATCTGCATGGTGACCCACGATCCGCGCTACGCCACCTACGCCGACCGCTCCATCCACCTGTTCGACGGCCGCCTGGTGACGGACAACGTCCAAAAAGCGTAAAATTTGGTGTGCAGCCGACATTGGCAGTACCGGCCACCCCCGCGCCGATACCCCCGCCAGTAACCACCCGGGACAACACGGCTGAGGGACTCCGCGGTTTAGCCGCCGCCACCGTTTTTCTGGCTCACTTCTGCCTTTCGTTTTTCCCCCGCGGCTTCGATCGTCTCTATCCCGGACTTCAGACCTCGCCCGCCACCGATGCCACCATTGAAAAAATCCTGCGCTTGCCGTTCCTTTCCATTCTGTGGAACGGCAACTTCGCCGTTTGCATTTTCTTCGTGCTGAGCGGGTATGTTTTGTCGCGCCCCTATTATTTTGGGAACCGCCTCGATACCCTCCGCGACCGCTATTTGAAACGCTATTTAAGATTGAGCGCCCCCATCGCCGCCTCGGTCTTCATCGGCTACATCCTGCTGAAATACGGCTTGCTGTGGAATCATGCGGGCGCGGCGATTTCGCATTCTGACTGGCTCAATGGCTATTTTGCTTTTACTCCCTCCTTCCTGGATGCTCTGCGCGATGCCACTTATCGCGTCATCCTCCTCGGCGCGGACCGCTTCAACCCGCCGCTGTGGACCATGACGGTGGAATTCATCGGATCTTTGATTACCTTCGCGTTTTACGCTCTAATGCCCGCTCCCGGAGTCTGGCGCAAAGCGATTCACTACGCCATCGCGGTGCTGACCATCGGAGTCCTGGCCGGGAAAGACGGCGTTTTCTACTACGCATTCTTGTTGGGCGGCCTCATTTGGACACTGCCGAAACCGCGCGGTGCTTACAAATGGTTGCTGCTCGGCGCTGGCTGGTTCCTAGCATCGTTTCAGTACGAAGCCTTATTCCACTGGATGCCCGACCCGGTGGTCTGGGACGAAAAATATTCTTACAGCGTCGCCGGCGCCTTTTTGGTCTTGTGGTCGCTGCGCTCCGGAATGTGCGACGGCTTTTTAGCCTCGCCTCCCATGCTGCGCCTCGGGCGCCTTTCCTTTTCCCTCTACCTCACCCACTTTTTTGTCATCAGCACCTTCTCGTGCTGGTTCCTGGTGCGGATGCAAGGCCGACTTTCACGACCAGTATGGGCCTCCGCCGATCTGCTATTGAGCGCATTCCTGCTATTCGCCGCCGCCGCTATTTTTGAGCGCTTGGTAGACCGCCCCGGTACGCGCTTCGCCAACTGGTTCATTGGCCGCGCGGGTTGACGATTCGCGTTGGTACCCATCCCCGCCGCGTACCAGGGTCCACATCAATCTACAGAGCCTCTCGAAATTGTCCGATAGACCCTAGAGGATTCTCTTTTGAGCGCCGTCGTCGATCCCATCGAAACCAATCATCGCAGCACCGCCAGCGGCATCTCGCCTCCGGTCCCCGAATCTCTGGAAGAACTGGCGATTCCGCCCGCGATCGTCGAACAATTAGTCCTGAAGTATCTGTATTTTCGCGGCGAGCTGCTGGGCCGTGAGATCGGCAGCCTGCTGGGCCTGTCCTTCAGCTTGATCGACGAACTTCTTGAGACCCTGAAGCGCCAGCACTACGTCGGCGTCAAGAAATCCCTGGGCATGGGCAACATGTCGGGCATCTTCGCGCTCACCGAAGCCGGCCGCAACTTGGCGCGCGAGTATCTGGGAAACAATCAATACGTCGGTCCCGCTCCGGTGCCTTTGTATCAATACGCCGAAGTGGTTCGCCGCCAGAAACTGGCCGACAACTGGCTGAACCCGCAGTCGCTGGTCGACGCCTTCAAACATCTGGTGGTCGAAGACGATGTCCTGGCGCAGATCGGACCGGCCGTCAACGCCAGCAAGTCCTTTTTGATTTACGGGCAGCCGGGCAACGGGAAAACGGCGTTAGCCGAGTCTCTGTTCCGAGTCGTTACCGAGCCCATCTTCATGCCCTACGCGCTCGAGTGCCAGGGCAACATTATTCAGCTATACGATCCCATTTATCACCAGAAAATTGACGACGCTCAATCCGAGATTTCCGCGCTCGCCACCGAAATGCCCTACGACGCGCGCTGGTTCAAGTGCCGCCGCCCCTTCATCATCACCGGCGGCGAACTCACGCTCGACATGCTGGACCTGAGCTACAACCCGCACTCCAAAGTGTACGACGCGCCCTTCCAGCTCAAAGCCAACAACGGCATCTATCTGATCGATGATTTTGGCCGTCAGAAAGCCAACCCTGCCGAAATTCTCAACCGCTGGATCGTTCCCATGGAGCGCCACATCGATTACCTCAGCTTCCATGCCGGCGGAAAAATGACCGTGCCCTTCGAGGCCTTCCTGATTTTCTCCACCAACCTGCGCCCCGATCAATTGGGCGACGAAGCCTTCCTGCGCCGCATTCAGTACAAGATGTTCCTGCGCAGCCCCAAGCGCCCCGAGTTCACCCACATCTTCACTCGTTTCGCCGGGTCGAAGAAACTGGAATGCCGCGACGAAGTGGTCGATGCTTTTATCCAGAAACACTACCTCTCCGCCGATAAACGCTTCCGCCGCTGCCACCCGCGCGACGTGATCATGCACGCCATCGACATCATCAACTTTGAGAGCCTCCCCATGGCGCTTACCGACGATGTTCTCGACCGCGCGTTCCAAAGCTGTTTCGTGGAAAACGTCGACGTGAACGATTAGCAGGGCGGCCCTCCGGCCCGCTGCCATCGTCCACCTTGGCCCCCGGTCTCGTTTTCAAAACTCCCTTCCCCTGTTACCCTTTTGAGAGGGGCAACCAATCATGTCAATCATCTCTCGCACGTCCAGCCGCGGCCGTCCAGCCGGCATAGGGAACACGTTTTACTGGATCCACCCTAAGCGCCAAATCTGCCCGGCGTCTAGGATGCAATTCCTACGCGGCCAGCAAGCCGCCCGCACGGGGAGCGATTTTGAACGCTCGGTCTACGCTGCCGCATGAACCTTCGCGACCGGTTTGAACTGACTTTCACGCGCTGCGCGCAACAGGAAGCCCTCGAGTGGGCCGGTTCCGTCTATACGTTTGGCGAGATCGACGCGCGCGGCAACCGCATGGCGCGCGCCCTCGCCGCCCGCGGCCTCGCTAGAGGCGGCCGCCTGTGCGTCTACCTGGCAAACTGCATCGAGTTTATCGACCTGTATCTGGCCTGCATCAAGCTGGGCGTGATCTTCGTCCCCATAAACATCTTGTATCGCGATCGCGAGATGTCGCACATCCTCGGCGATGCCGAACCCCAGTTGCTGGTGACCGCCGCCGAGATCCCCGCGCTTCTGGCGGAGGCATCGTCGCAGTCCTCCGCTGCGCTTCCCGAAGTGCCGTTGCAAGGCGACGACGTCGCCGCACTGGTTTACACCTCCGGCACCACCGGCGTCTCCAAGGGCGCCATGCTCACGCACAATAATTTCGCGGTCAATGGCGCGAGCCTGATCCAAGCCTGGAAAATCACGCCCGCGGACCGCCTGCTTCTAGCGCCCCCGCTCTTTCACGTGCACGCGCTCGGCAACGGCCTGCACTGCTGGCTGCTCGCGGCCTGTCGAATGCGCCTTCTGGAGCGCTTCGATCACACCACGGCGCTTTCGCAATTTCTCGATTTCCAGCCCACTCTGTTTTTCGGCGTCCCCGCGATGTACGTTCGTCTGCTCGACACGCCTCCGGCAAAAGCCCGCGAGATCGGCCAACGCATGCGCCTGTTCGTCTGCGGCTCAGCCCCCTTGCCCGCGCAGATTCTCGAAGAGTTCCGCACGCTGTTTGGCCACACCATCCTCGAACGCTACGGGATGACTGAAACGCTCATGAACCTGTCCAATCCCTACGATGGGGAGCGCCGCCCCGGAAGCGTGGGACTGCCCCTGCCCGGCGTCATCGTGAAAATCGCCGGCCCCGACGGCAACCCCGCCGCCGATGGCGAGACCGGCGAAGTGTGGCTTAAAGGCCCCAATGTTTTCGCTGGGTATTGGAAGCGCGAAGAAGCCACCCAGGCCGCCTTCGTCGACGGCTGGTTCAGAACGGGCGACATCGGCTCGCGCTCCGCCGATGGCTATTACACATTGAGCGGACGTAAGAGCGACCTCATCATCTCCGGCGGCTTCAACATCTATCCCAGGGAGATCGAAGAGTTCTTGATGGAGCAACCCGAAATCGAGGAAGCCGCCGTAGTCGCCGAAGCGGATCGCGTGCGCGGCGAAATCCCTGTCGCCTACATCGTCTGGAAAACCGGCGCCGGCGAGTCCGGCCCGCTCGAAAGCCGCTGCCGCGAAAAGCTGGCGTCGTTCAAAATCCCGCGCCGCTTTGAGTCGATTGCCAAGCTGCCACGCAATGCGTTAGGCAAAGTTCAGAAACACCTGTTATGCCGCGAATCCTGATGGTGACGTCGGAAGCCGCGCCCTTCGCCAAGACGGGCGGGCTGGCCGATGTCCTGGGAGCCTTGCCCCCCGCGCTCGCCAAGCTCGGCGAAGAAGTGGCCGTGATCATGCCGCGTTACGGCAGCGTCCCCCTCGCCGGCGCCGAACTCATTTTGCCCGCCCTGCCCATTACGGTCGGGCCGCGCACCTTCACGACCGCCCTGTATCAAGTCAAACGCGAAGGCGTGCGCTATCTGTTCGTCGATTGTCCTCCTCTCTACGCCCGCCCCGGCATCTATAACGAGTGGGGCGCCGAATATCTCGACAACCACATCCGCTTCGCAACACTGAATCGGGCCGCGCTGGAAATCGCCCGCAACATTTTCCCCGCTGATATCTTCCACGCCCACGATTGGCCCGCCGGTCTGGTCGCTCCTTACCTCGCAGCCGAGCCCGCATTTGCCGGCGCTAAATGCGTATTCACCATTCATAACCTGGGTTATCAAGGCAACTTCCCCGGCTACCTTCTGGCGGATCTAGGATTGAGCCCCGCGCTCTTCAACCCGCGGGGTCTCGAATTTTGGGGCGATGTGAGTTTTCTGAAAGCCGGCATCGTATGGTCGGACGCCATCACCACCGTCAGCCCCACCTACGCCAAAGAAATCCAGACGCCTGAATACGGCCACGGTCTCGACGGCGTGCTGCGCGACCGAGCCGATAAAATCAGCGGCATCCTCAACGGTGTCGATTACGCCGAGTGGAATCCGGAGGCCGATCCCTACCTCACCAACCATTTCTCCGCGAAAGATCTTTCCGGAAAGCGCCTGGCAAAACGTGCGCTGCTCAAAGCCTTGCAGCTTCTGCCCGATAGGAAGCGCCCGCTCATCGGCATCGTCTCCCGCTTCGCCTCGCAAAAAGGTTTCGATCTGGTCGAAGCCATCGCGCCCCAATTGGCGGAGAGGGATCTCGCCTTTGCCGTGCTCGGTTCCGGCGACGCTCGTTACGAACAAATGTTCCGCGGCATGGCCGCGGCGCATCCCGAGAAAGTTGCTGTCCGCGTCGGATATGACAACGTCCTGGCGCATCGCATCGAGGCCGGCGCCGACCTGTTCCTGATGCCCAGCCAGTACGAACCTTGCGGTCTAAACCAGATGTACAGCCTGCGCTACGGTACCCTGCCCATCGTCCGCGCCACCGGCGGCCTCGACGACACCGTGGATGAAACCAGCGGTTTCAAATTCAGCGAATATACTCCCCAAGCGCTGCTGGCCGCGATCGACCAGGCGCACGCCGCCTGGCAAAACCGCGATCAATGGCTCGATCGCATGCGCCGCGGCATGGCCAAGGACTTTTCGTGGGACATCTCGGCCGCCGCCTATCAACGCCTCTATCGCAGCCTCATCGCGCCACCGGATTAAACCAGCGCAGTCCCGCGAACCGCGCGAAGTCGGTGTCGGTCGACGCCAGTTCGCCCCGATACTCAATCGCCAACGCCGCCAGATGAGCATCGGTGGTCAAGTCTCCCGCGGTCCCCACCTGTTCGATCAACCGAAAGAAAATCTCCGCATGAAATTCCCCCGGAGTCAGGATTTGTACGCCGGGCAACGCCAGCAGGCTCGCACGCGCGAAATGGCATCGTTCGGATACATGGGAATCTTCAAGATTCCACGGTGGGTCATAATGCGCACAAAACCAAGAATGCTTACCCATGGCAATCCCACCGGCCGGGGCTGCGTCAAGGTCTCCTCCCACCACGCGCGGCACGCCTTGTGATGCAGGTTCGCGGCGTCGTACGCGTGAACCAGAACGTTCACGTCGGGAATGATCATAGCCCGAGCTTGCGCATGCGCTCTTCGTCTTCGAGCCGGTCCGCGTATTGGCCAATCTTGTCGGGATCGATGCCTGGCATGAGGCCACCGCTGTCCCACGGGATTACTTTGAAGGGAACGCGCGCCGGCGCGTCCTTGGCCGCCAAGCCCACGCGCAGCGCCTGATTCACGGCATCCTTCAGCGTCAGCTTCTGCTCCGCCATCTTGCGCTTGAGCTTCAAAGCCACATCCGGTTCCAGCGTGAGCGTCGTCCGCATACAAACATCATAACAAGCTCGTTTTTTGATGTCTAGACATCACTTGCATCCCATAGCCCCCTTCCGGCATCATAAAGAGGCGCAGGGAGATCCGAAAAATACCATGGCTGGCGACAATACTCTTAACTTTACAGACAACGCTTTTGATGAGGATGTGCTGAACTCTGAAGTCCCCGTTTTAGTGGACTTCTGGGCGCCCTGGTGCGGGCCCTGCCGCGCGATGGCCCCGACGGTCGACGCCGTTGCCGACGAATATCTCGGCAAAGTGAAAGTCGGAAAACTGAACACCGATGACAACCCCGGCACTGCTTCGCGCTATCAGATTCGCGGCATCCCCACGTTGCTGCTCTTCAAAGGCGGCAAGGTAGTCGACCAGCGTGTCGGCGCCATGGGCAAGCCGGACCTCAAGAAGATGGTCGACGCGCACGTCGGCCAGCCTACCTAAGATCTGTTATTCCGGCGGACGATTCCACGCAGGATCACCCCGTAACCGCCCCCTGCGCGGCCGAGCCCACCAACTTTACATACTTCTGGAACACGCCCGTCTTATACTTCAATGCCGGCGCGGTCCACGTTTTCATCCGCTCCGCAAACTGCTGCGGAGTCAGCGCCACTTCAATCGAACTGGTCTCGACATTAATCGTGATGATGTCGCCCTCCTGCACCGCCGCAATCGGCCCGCCCACGGCCGCTTCCGGAGCCACATGCCCCACCATGAACCCGCGCGTCGCTCCGCTGAAGCGTCCGTCGGTCAGCAGCGCGACGTCCTCTGACAATCCGGTCCCCATAATCGCGCCCGTCACGCCCAGCATCTCGCGCATCCCCGGCCCGCCCTTGGGACCCTCATAGCGAATCACCAGCACATCGCCCGCTTTGATCTTGCCGCCGGTCACCGCCGCCATGGCGTCTTCTTCGCGATTGAACACCCGCGC
>JALYIB010000214.1 GCA_030775965.1 Acidobacteriota bacterium
AACGTTCATCGTCCCGACTTCGGCTTCCTGTTCGATTCGATGGTTTATAACAGCGGTGATGCGGTACCCATGAACACTTTAATCCAGCCCAAGGCCGAGGGTGAAATAGCGTTCTTGCTAAAGAGTGACTTGACTGGGCCTGGGGTAACGAATTGGGACGTATTGACGGCCACCGAAAGCGTCATGGCTTGTTTCGAGATTGTAGATTCCCGCATCCGCGATTGGAAAATAAAAATTCAAGATACCATCGCCGACAATGCGTCTTGCGGAGTGTTTGTACTGGGTGACCGGGCGGTCGACCCCCACGGAATAGATTTGTCGCTGTGCGGCATGGTTTTCGAGAAGAATGGTGAAATTGTTGGGACCGGCGCGGGCGCCGCGGCTTTGGGTAGTCCGGTAAGCGCGGTGGCGTGGTTGGCCAACACCTTGGGAAAACTAGGGATCTCACTCAAAGCCGGAGAAGTAATCCTTTCAGGCGCGCTTGCTGCGATGGTTCCGGCAAAAGCCGGCGATTGCTTCCGCATAGGTATGGGAGGAATCGGTTCTTGCAGCGTTCGTTTCGCGTAGATGCCCCTGCCCAAGACTTATTAAAAACTCAGTAATGATCAGCTCCGCACTAATCCAAGAACTCGCCGAGCTCCTCGAATCCGCGGAGAGGGAGGGCCGCGAGATTGTAAAAATCACCGACGCGCACCCGGAGATTGACATCCGCGACGCCTACTTGATCCAGCAGCGGATTCGGCACATCAAAGAAACAAACGGCCATAGAGCGGTGGGCTTCAAAGCCGGCCTGACATCGAGGGCCAAAATGCTCCAGATGGGCGTCGATTCTCCAATAACGGGTTTCCTGTGCGACTACTTTTCCGTCCCCAGCGGTGGCGAGATAAAGATGGCAGAGTTGATCCACCCAAAAGTGGAGCCAGAAATCGCGTTTGTCTTGAAGAAATCCCTCAAGGGTCCCGGGTGCCACGTCGGAACTGTTCTGGCAGCGACTGACTTTGTTGTCCCGGCGCTCGAAATCATTGATTCGCGGTATCGGGACTTCAAATTTGATTTGCCCAGCGTGATTGCCGACAACTGCTCCTCCAGCAGGTTTGTTATTGGTGAAGCCATGTCGCCAGTAGCGCCTCTGGACCTTTGCACGCTAGGCGCTGTTATGGAAAAAAATGGCGAGGTCATTGGTGTGGGCGCGGGCGCTGCTGTATTAGGCCATCCGGCCGCGGCGGTAGCAATGATGGCGAATTCCCGCTGCGAGGAGATCCCCGCCGGAAGCCTAGTGCTTTCCGGAGCCATCACTGAAGCGATTGCCGTGAAGCAGGGCGACTCCGTGCGCTTGCGAATTCAAGATCTTGGAACCGTCTCAGTGCGGTTCGTGTAACTAACGATAAAGGTAGGCGCCTTGCCATTCATTCGAGTTATTGTGCCGGAGAAACGAACCGAAGCGTCCTCTAAAGCGCTCATCGAAAAGATCACCGAGGCCGTGCACATGGCTGGATGTGGGCCGATGGAGAATGTTCGCATCGTCGTTCAGCAATCCGACGAAGTCGCCACGGACGCTCCGGTCGGGCCGCTGAACGGGTTCGCACATGTCCCGGTCATTGAGATGTTCCTGATTGAAGGGCGGAGTTTAGAGTTGAAACGGTTGCTTGAGGCCAAGGTGGGCGCTGCAGTCCGGAGCGCGGGCCTAGGCGCGCACGGCGATCCGGTGGTCTTTGTGCGCGAGGTCCCGAGCACGGCTTGGGGCATCGCGGGAAAAACAGCTCGAGATCTCGGCCGGTAGAGGCCCTAGCGCAATTCATCATTAGACAAATCCGGAAAGGATATTTTTTGAACGATCGTTTTAAGGGACAAGCCGCTATAGTGACCGGCAGTGCTTCAGGCCTCGGTTTCGGGATAGCGAGACGGCTCATCGAGGAAGGTGCGCGCGTGAGTCTGTGGGATCGGAACCGCGATGCCTTGCAAAAAGCCGCCGCCGAGTTAGGAAGCACGAACATCTGTGCCGTTGATGTCACTGATGCCGAAGCAGTTGAGAAGGCCGCGCGGGATACGGTAGAGGCTTTGGGATCGCTGGACATCCTTATAGCCAATGC
>JALYIB010000215.1 GCA_030775965.1 Acidobacteriota bacterium
GGAGATGGGCGCGCAGGTAATTTTTCTGGAGCCGGATTCGGCGGAGCGTCCGCATTTGCCCGACACGTATCCGGACACCTACGCGACGCGGCGGATTGGGCTCGATCCTTATATCGAAGCGTATCGAGTTTATCCGCAGATGCGCACCGAAGAGGTGACGGCGCATGCCTCCGCCATGGCGTGGAAGCTACAGGGCGCGGACCCGGACGCGAGTGTGGTGGCCGTGGTTGCGCTCAATATGCTGGACCCTTTGCTCGATGCCATGGAGACGCCGCAGCCGCCGCCGAGGCGCGGGAAAAAGTATCAACCGGAACTTGTGAATCCGCATCCCGATTCTCTGGCGGAGATCACCATCGAGTTTCCGTATCTGCAGGAACGCTACGAGTTTTTCCGGTTGGGGATGAGTTCGCCGCCTTACGACGATCAGGTGCTTGACCGGCCGCGCGTGCAGTTCGATTTGATGCGCGAGGCGGAGGGCAAGTACACGTTGTCGACCGGCGAGAAACTGGCGCACTGGCAGCGGCGCATGATCGCGCGCTTCACGCGGAATCTGGCGCATATTACGGGCGATCTGGTGGCTGGCGTTTACGATCTGGCGGTGGCGGCGCGCTCGGTGGTGGACGATAACTACGGCTGGGAAGTTTGGCAGATGGCGAATCGCTATCTGGCGCAGCATGAGGTGTCGGACCTGGACACGGTGCGCTTGAACGCGAGCGAAATCTGGATCAATACGAAGCGGCTGCGTATCCGGCGGCGGCTTCCACGGGCGAAGCAGCGGTTGAAACCGGCGGGATTGAAGCCGCGCAAGCGTGAGAAGTTTGCAGGCGAGTGGGCGGAACAAACCACCGGCGAGGCCATTTGTTCCTATCCGCCCGAGGATCTGGTGATCGAGGAATACGGGCGCTTTGTCAAACAGAAGGCCAAGGCGATTCTGTCGGAAGAGCGGGTGCGCGTCGAGCCGTTCACGACTTCAATACTCGATGGCATCGACATTCGCGAGACCATTCGCAACTGGCACCGGCACAAGATTTTCGTGAAGTCGGCGGACAGGTTGGCGGGCGAGGTGGGGTCGGTGGTAGTGATCTTCGACGAGGATCGCGACGACCGCTACACCTATTTGACGACCTGGCTGGGGGAGCATCAGAACGAATCCGATATGGCGTTTTATTCCACGCATCCGTTCGATAACATCGTCGGGCCGGGGATTGGGCGGGCGGAATATGGCGGGCTGCTGATGACGCTGCCGCCGCGGCGGCTGTACGACGTGTGGGCGGACCCGGATTACGAATTCGCGGAGTCGAAACCGGAGCGGCTGTTGATGGCGGCGCTGGATTATTCGGTGGAGCGCTTTGTGGTTTACGTGGCTGCGAAACCACCGCGCTCGATCTTCCGTTCCATCGCGGCGCATTTGAATCGCAAGATATTGTACGTGCCGATTGGGCAGCTATCGCCTACCAAGGTGAAGCGGCTGCGGGTGGTGCATGTGCTCGATAGCTACGCGCGGCGCGCGGAAGCGAAAGAATTTATCTGGTAAGTCAGACGGCGGCCAACGCGACGGTGGCGCTAGGGCGTGGGGCGGATGTCGGCAGCGGGTCGAACTTCACGCTTACCAGTTTCGAAACGCCGGGTTCCTGCATGGTCACGCCGTAGAGCGCTTGCGCGGCTTCCATCGTGCGCTTGGCGTGGGTGATCACGATGAACTGGGTGTCGTGCGACATTTCCTTGATCAGGCGGGTCAGGCGCTGGATGTTGGGCTCGTCGAGCGGCGCGTCCACTTCGTCCAGGATGCAGAACGGGCTGGGCGTGTAGCGGAAGATTGCCATCAATAAGGCCATCGCGGTGAGCGATTTTTCGCCGCCGGAGAGCAGGGCGACGTGCTGCAGGCGCTTGCCGGGGGGCGAGGCTAGAATGTCGATGCCGCTTTCGGCCAGGTTGTTCTCGTCCGTCAGGCGCATTTCGCCTTGGCCGCCACCAAAGAGCGTCTGAAACATTTCTTTGAAATGCGTGTTGATGCTTTCGAAGGCTTCGCCGAAGCGGCGGCGCGATTCGGTGTCGAGTTCCTGGATGGCTTTCTCGGTGTCGCGGATGGAATCCAGCAGGTCTTGGCGCTGCGTGTTGAGGAACTCGTAGCGCTGCTGGGCTTCGTGGAATTCTTCGAGCGCTTGCGGATTTACGGGGCCTAGAGCTTCGATGCGGGCGCGGACTTCTTGATAGCGCTGTTCGGATTCTTCGACATTGACGGGCTCGGCTTCGGGTTCTTGGGCGGCGGCGATTTCGCTGGCGGCGGCGCTTAATTCTTTGCGGGAGGTTTCGTCGAGATACTTTAACTCCGATTGTTTGCGGACCAGTTCCAGTTCAATGTGCGAGCGCTGTTCTTGCGCGGTTTGGGCGTCGATGCGCAGGGACTTTAGGGCTTCGTCGAGGGCGGCTAGGGCTTCGCGGCCTCCGGTTTCTTGGG
>JALYIB010000216.1 GCA_030775965.1 Acidobacteriota bacterium
ATCCTGAAAACCGCTGAGTTCACTCACGACGGCCTGGATGCCGCCCTGCGCGCTGGAGCCGCCGAATTAAAAGTCAAGACCGGCCAGATGTTCCAGCCCATTCGCGTGTCCGTGTGCGGCCGCAAAGTCGCGCCGCCGCTGTTTGAAACGCTGGTGGTGCTGGGCCGCGAAACCTGCCTCCATCGCATCGGGCGCGCTATCGAGCTGCTGCCTGCTGGAGAAATATCATGAGCGAAAGCACTTCCACCCCAGCCGCGACGGCTGCGTCGAACTTCGTCCGCGACATCATTCAGGACGACCTGAACACCAATAAATACGGGGGCCGCGTGTATACGCGCTTCCCTCCAGAGCCCAATGGATATCTGCACGTGGGCCACGCCAAAGCCATCCATTTGGATTTCGGCCTAGCGAAAGAATTCGGCGGCCTGTGCAACCTGCGCTTTGACGACACCAATCCTTCCAAGGAAGAAACCGAATACGTCGAAGGCATCATCGAAGATGTCAAATGGCTCGGCGGGGATTTCGGGGATCGCATCTTTTACGCCTCCGAATACTTCGGCCAGCTTTACGAATGGGCCGTGCAGTTGATCAAAGCCGGCAAAGCCTACGTTTGCGATCTCACCGGCGAGCAAGTCCGCGAACAGCGCGGCACCCTGACCGAGCCCGGCAAGGAGAGCCCCTATCGCAATCGTTCGCTGGAAGAAAATCTGGATCTATTCGCCCGCATGAAAGCCGGCGAATTTCCCGACGCCTCGCGCACCTTGCGAGCCAAGATCGACATGGCGTCGAAGAACCTGAATCTGCGCGATCCCATCATGTACCGCATCCTCCACGCCGAGCATCATCGCACCGGCAAGGAGTGGTGCATTTATCCGATGTACGATTACGCGCACGGCCAATCGGATTCGATCGAAGGCATCACGCATTCCATCTGCACTCTTGAATTCGAAGATCATCGCCCGCTCTACGATTGGTTCGTCGAACAGCTTGGCATCCATCACCCGCAGCAGATTGAGTTCGACCGCCTGAACCTCACCTACACCATGATGAGCAAGCGCAAGCTTCTCAAACTGGTGCAGGAAAAATACGTGGAGGGCTGGGACGATCCCCGCATGCCCACCCTCTCCGGCATGCGCCGCCGCGGCTATACGCCCGAATCTCTGCGGAACTTCTGCAGCCGCCTGGGAGTGTCGAAAACCAACGGCATCACCGAACTGTCGCTGCTGGAATACTGCGTTCGCGAGGACCTGAACCGGCGCGCACTGCGCGTCATGGCGGTGCTGAATCCGTTGCGCGTGGTAATCGACAACTATCCCGGCGGCCAAGTGGAGCAAATGGAAGCCATCAATAATCCCGAAGATCCGGGTGAGGGCGCGCGCCCTGTGCCGTTCTCGAAAGTCCTCTATATCGAGCAAGACGATTTCCGCGAAGATCCCCCCAAACAGTTTTACCGTCTCTCGCCCGGCCGCGAAGTGCGCCTGCGCTACGGCTACTTCATCACCTGCACCGGCGTGGTGAAGAACGCGCAAGGAGAAGTGGTGGAAGTCCACTGCACCTACGATCCGGAAACGCGCGGCGGCAACTCTCCGCCCGATGGCCGTAAAGTGAAGTCCACCATTCATTGGGTATCGGCCGATCATGCCATCGGCGCTGAAGTCCGCCTGTATGAAACGCTGTTCACCAAGGAAGACCCGGACGACGTGCCCGAAGGCCGCGAGTTCACCGACAATCTAAATCCGCAGTCGATCACCACGCTGACCGGATGCAAGCTCGAACCGAGCCTGGCCAGCGCCGCTTCCGGCGCGCGCTATCAATTCGAGCGCCTGGGCTACTTCTGCGTCGACCGCGATTCCACGCCGCGGAATCCGGTCTTCAACCGGACCGTCACTTTGAAAGACACCTGGGCCAAAATCGAGAAGAAGAAATAGAACATGATTATTCTCGGACTGGGCGGCCTGCAAGGTGGTGGTGCGTGCGCCGTACTTAAAGACGGATCGATCGTAGCCGCCATTGAAGAATCAAAGGTGAGCCGCGGCGCGCGTGGGGGCGTCCCCGAAGCCGCGGTGGCCGAATGCCTGCGCCTGGCCGGCATCGACCGCGATGCCGTCGATTGCGTAGCCGTAGTGCGGCCCGTCGACCCGTCCTTGCACTTCTCGCTGCGCGAATTGTTTCCGAAGGCCGAAGTAGCCGTAGTGGAGCATCACCTGGCCCACGCGGCATCTGCCTTCTTCGCGTCACCCTTCGAAAGCGCGACCGTACTAACGCTCGACCATACCGGCGATTTCTGCTGCGGTGCGCGCTGGCACGCGCAAGGCAATCAACTGCAGCTCGAAAAAGAATGGCAGTATCCGGATTCGCTAGCGTGGCTGTACAGCGCCGTAACCGAACTGCTAGGCTTCCACGCCGGATCGGACGAACATAAGGTTCAGTGGCTCTCGGCCTCCGGAGATGACCGCTTCGATAAGCTGTTCCACGAAATCGCCACAGCCTCCGGACGCCTCGATGCGACATTCTTCGACGGCCATCGCACGGCCAGCGGAGGCTTCAGCGCCAAATTCTTCGAACGCCTGGGTCTCGAAGACGGCGCACCGATCCCCGCGTCTCTCGCCCCCGCAATAGCGCACGGCTTGCAACGCGCCGTAGAAGACACGGTGTTGGCCATGGCCGGCGAAGGAGAAAATCTGTGCCTGGCTGGAGGTCTATTCTAC
>JALYIB010000217.1 GCA_030775965.1 Acidobacteriota bacterium
ACGATGCGCTTTCCTTGAATCGAGGGAGTCATTCAATCCTCCCAGCCGAATATGCTCCTGCTGGTTCCAACCGTTCTCTTCTGGGGATAGGCATCGCGCAAAAAACGCGTTGCGCTGCGCGCTCGTGGTTCAGGCGAGATAGAACTCCAAATCGCGAATGACAACTCTGGCTAGAGCACATTTTGAACACAGCTCACGCAGCAATGTATCCAATTGGGGGGATTGGAACCCGGGGAAGGTAGAGTCCAGTTTACCGCTTGCCGTGATAAAGTCAACAGCCCGGATGAAGAAAAATTAGCTCGCTCAGGGCGCAGTCCGGATGGACCACTGCCGGCGGAACCTGTCTGCCACGTCTGAGAGACTACCGCGCGCAAAGCAGGCTTGAACATTTCACTGAGGCCTAATGCTAGATTGAGAGCAATGTCTACCGCCCGTATCTGGGCAGCTTTTGCTAAGCTCACTCAAAAATATGTTGATGGCGCATGAGATCGATACGTTTACCCGCGAAGGCCACGCCTTCCTTGCTTAATCGCAGCCTTTGTTCCGCGGCCGCGCGCCCAGCTAACTTGATCTCGCCGCCAGCTCCGAGCACTCGCTGCCAGGGAAGGTCACCCGGGATGGCCGTTTTTAAAAAGCGCGCGACTGCGCGATGGTAGCAGGGGTAGCCCGCGGCGGCAGCCACTTGACCGTAGCTTGCGACCTTTCCGGGCGGGATCGAGCGGATGGTTTGGGCAAAAGCTTCCTCCCGGAGTTCGCTACGGTTCCTGAATCCTTTCATATTGCGGCGCGCCATTGAGTTCATCGAAAGTTGGTCTCTTATGATACACGGCCGGTAGAACCGATAATACGATCCCGCTTTTGAGAATGACGGTGGTTCGCGTGTCCTTGCACCAGCAGCCGGTAGCATCGACCGCGGTATAATTCAAGCGCCTGTGGAATTTCGCCGCCCGAGCCTAAAGTCGCTTGCGATTCCGCTGCTGATCGTAGCCACGCTCTCGTTGCAGGCCGTGCCCCTTTCCGCCCATCACTCTACCGATCATCTGAACCACTGCTGCGCCTTTTGTCATTTTGCCCACCTGGGGTGGTCCAATCCAGCGCAGGTCGTGGGCGTTCTGGCGCCGGTCGCGTCCGAATGGCACATTGCCATCCAAAAGCGTTCCGGATACCGCGAAACCCTGATCGATCTCGGCCACTCCCGCGCACCGCCCGCCTAGTCTCTTCGCGGCGCGTTCCGGTCCTTTTTGCCTCGGCAAAAAGGTCTTCCTCTATTTGGTCAAGTGGGTTTGTGTTTATAGGAGACTATGAAACGGCTGTCCCCGCCCTGGATCTTGTTTCTCTTTCTCGTTCGTAGTACGTTTGCGCAGCCACCGGCCTCTCGCATCACGCTGGAGCAGGCCATCCAGTTCGCGCTCCAGCACAACCATGCGCTTGAAGCAGCGCGCTCGACAATCATGCAGAATCAGGCCCAGGAAATTACGGCCAACCTGCGCCCCAACCCCACGGTTTCCTGGGATTCCCAGTTCCTCCCGCTTTTCAATCTTTCGCAGTTCAATCTGAATTACCTCAGCAATAGCGCACAGTTCGACCTCGGTCTCGGCTACACCTTCGAACGCGGCCAGAAGCGTCAGCACCGTCTGCAGGCCGCGCAGGATCAAACCAGCGTCACCCGCTCCCAAGTGTCCGACAACCAGCGGACGCTCACCTTTAACGTCGCCCAACAATTCGTGGCTGTCTTATTAGCCGAGTCCATGATCGACCTGGCGCAGCAAGATCTAGCCAGCTTCCAGATGACCGTCGATCTGAGCGAGGAACAAGTCGGCGCCGGCGCCCTCAGCGAAGGCGACGCCATTAAGATCAAGCTGCAAATGCTGCAATTCCAAAACGACGTGTCCTCGGCAAAACTGGCGAGAGTCCAAGCGCTCGCCGCTCTCCGCCCGCTGGCCGGTTTCGAATCCGTGTCCGAGAATTACGACGTCGACGGCACCCTCGATTACCAACCCATCCACGGCGATCTAGAAGCCCTCAAGATGCTCGCCGTGAATTCCCGAGCTGATTTGCAAGCCGCGCGCCTGGCCATCCTAGCCGCCCGCAGCCAGGAGTCGCTGGCGCACGCCAACGGCAAGCGCGACCTCGACGTAAGCTTCAACTACTCGCACGTCGCCGACATCAATTCCGGAGCTTTCTTCTTCAACATGCAAATCCCCATATTCGATCGCAATCAAGGCGAAATCGCCCGCACCCGCGCCGCCATTACGCAATCGCAGGAGTTGGCCGCTGAAGCCAACGAGCAGGTGACGTCCGACGTGGTCAGCGCCTATGAGGGTGTCCACACTAACGATCAAATCATCACGCTGTATCGGTCCGGATATCTGGATCAAACCACGCAATCCCGCGACATCAGCCAGTACGCCTATCAGCGCGGCGCCGCCAGCCTCCTCGATTTCCTGGACGCCGAGCGCAGTTATCGCGCCAACCAGCTTTCCTATCGCCAAGCTCTTGCCGCCTATATGGTCGCGCTCGAGCAGTTGCGGGAAGCCGTGGGAACCCGGAGCTTGCCATGACTACACGGAAGCTTCTCCCCCTCTGTATCGCGGCTCTAACACTCGGCGCCTGCGGCACGCGCAACCAGACCGCATCGCAAATGACCTCCTTCACGGCGGGGGAAACCAAAGCCGACACCGCCAACCTGTTCACGCTCCCCGCGGAACAGATCGCCCATCTGCAGATTGCCCCCGCCGCGCGGGGCAGCCTTCCGCGAGTCTTGCGATTCACGGGCTCCGTCGCCTATAACGCCCTAGCCACCACGCCCGTCTTCTCCGCAGCCGGCGGCCCCGTGCGTGAAATCTTGGTTATGCCCGGAGACACCGTGCGCGCCGGACAGCCGCTGCTCACGATCAACAGCCCGGACTACTCGCAAGCGCGCTCCACGTACCTCAAAGCCAAGGACGCTCTCGCGTTGGCCGACAAAAACTACAAACGCGCGCAAGATTTGTTCCAGCACAAGGCCATCGCCGAGCGCGACGTCCAGCAAGCAGAATCCGACCGCTCGCAAGCTCAATCGGATGTTGAATCCAGCACCGATGTTCTCCGCGCCCTAGGCGTAGCCGACCCCGAAACCACCGTGAAAGCGTCCGCCACCTTGTTAGTCCCCCTGCTTGCGCCCGTGAAAGGAGAAATCGTCGAGCGCCTGGTAGGCCCCGGCCAACTGCTGCAAGCTGGCACCACCCAGTGCTTCACCATTTCCGACACCGGAACGGTTTGGGTTCTCGTCAACGTCTATCAAAGCGATCTCGGCAGCGTGCATATCGGCGACACCGCCGACATCACCACCGATGCCTATCCGGAAGTTTTCCGCGGACGCATTTCCTACATCGCGCCCGCGGTCGACCCGACCACCCGCACTCTGCAGGAGCGCATCGTCACAGAGAACCCCGCCCACAAGCTCAAAAAGGACATGTATGTAACGGCCACCGTACGCGCCGGCGCTATCGGCAACGCCCTCCTGGTACCCGACGCCGCTGTCCTGCGCGATAGCGAAAACCAGCCCTTCCTCTATCTCCAAACCGGAGCCACCCAGTTCGCCCGCCGCCTGGTGACCCTCGGCGAATCCTCCGACGGCCGCACCCAAATCACCAGCGGACTCAAAGAAGGAGAGCGCGTCGTAGGAGACGGCAGCGTGTTCCTTCAGTTCCAAAACTCCTTGCAGCATTGAGCGCCCCGAGAACCCATGATCGATCAGATAGTCCAATTCGCTTTACGCCAGCGGTTCCTGATAATGATCCTGGTCGCGCTGCTGATCGTAGCCGGCACCTTCTCCTTTCAGCGCATGCCCGTCGACGCTTATCCCGACCTCTCGCCCCCCAGGGTCGAACTCATCACGCAGTGGCCCGGCCATGCCGCCGAAGAAGTGGAGCGCCTAACCACGCTCCCGCTCGAATTGGCCATGAACGGCACCGCCAACCTGCACGTGATGCGCTCCATTTCGCTCTACGGCCTGTCCGACGTCATCCTCACCTTCGATGAAGGCACCGACGGCTATTTCGCGCGCCAGTTAGCGTTCCAGCGCATCAGCGACGCCTCGCTCCCCACCGGCGTCACTCCCAGCATGGCGCCGTTCTTCAGCCCCAGCGGCTTGGTGTACCGCTATGTTCTGGAAAGCCCCGACCGGACGCCGCAGGAGCTAAAAACTTTCGAAAACTGGGTCATCGAGCGCGCCTACCGCAGCGTCCCCGGTGTAGCCGACGACTCCGGCTTCGGCGGCACCACCATGCAGTATCAAGTGCTGCTCGACCCCGCCCGTCTCTTCAATTTTCATATCCCAGTGGCGCAAGTCGTCACCGCGCTCACGGCGAACAATTCCAACACGGGCGGCGGTTTCTATTCGATCGGCCAGCAGTTTAACTACGTGCGCGGCATCGGCTTGCTGCGCTCCACGGAGGACATCGGAGAAGTGGTAGTGGGCAGCGCCAACGGAGCTCCCGTACGCGTCAAAGACATCGGCCGTGTCGAGATCGGCCACGCGCCCCGCCTCGGGATCTTCGGCTTCGAGAAGAACGACGACGCCGTGGAAGGCGTCATCCTCATGCGCCGCGGCGAACAAACCCAAAACGTCCTCCGCAACGTCGAAAAGAAAACCGAAGAGATCAACCGCACAGTCCTTCCCCCCGACGTAAAAGTCCATCCTTACTACGATCGCAGCGACCTCGTGCGCGTCACCACCGACACCGTGGAGGGCAACCTGATGCGCGGCATGTTGCTCGTCCTGGTCGTCCTGATCTTCTTCCTGGGGAGCGTGCGCGCCGCCCTGATCACAGCCTTAACCGTTCCCCTAGCACTTCTCTTCGCCTTCATTTTCCTGCATGCCCGCGGTGACGCCGCCAATCTCCTCTCGATAGGAGCTATTGATTTCGGCATTATCGTCGACGGCACCATCGTCATGGTGGAAAACATCTATCGCGAACTGGGCGCGCGCCACGGCCGCGAATTCAATCTGCGCGATGTCATCATGGCTGCCGCGCGTGACGTCGACCGCCCCATCTTCTATTCCGTTGCCGTAATCATCGCCGGCTACCTTCCCATCTACGCCCTAACCGGCCCCGCCGGCCAGCTCTTCCGCCCCATGGCGAACACCATGGCTTTTGCCCTGATCGGTTCCCTGATTCTCACTCTGACCCTAATCCCGGTTCTAGCCGCAACGGTTTTGAAAGGCGTCAAAGACAAACCAAACCGCGTCTTCGATTGGATTCGCAATTTCTACGGCAAGCTGCTAGGCGGCTGCCTTCGCCATTCGGCCCTTACATTAATCATCGCTTTCCTGATTTTCGGCGCAGCTCTGCTCCTGGTTCCCGAAATAGGCGGCGAGTTCCTTCCCCACCTGGACGAAGGCGCGCTATGGGTGCGCGCCACCATGCCTTACACTATTTCCTTCGAAGAAGCCGACAAGTTAGCCCCCAAAATCCGCGACCTCCTGAAGTCCTACCCGCAAGTAACGGTAGTCGGATCGGAGCTGGGACGCCCCGACGACGGCACCGACCCCACGGGCTTCTTTAACTGCGAATTCTACGTCGGCCTGCGCCCCTACGCCGACAAAACCTGGGGGCAAACCTCCATTCACACGAAAGCCGACCTCATCGAGGATCTCGGCAAGAAGCTAGCCGCCTACCCCGGCGTGATCTTCAACTACACTCAGCCCGCCGAAGACGCCGTCGACGAGGCGCTCACCGGACTCAAGAGCGCCCTAGCCGTAAAGATCTTCGGGCCCGACCTCAGCGTCCTCGAAAACAAAGCCGTCGATATCAAGCGCGTGCTCGACCGCACTCCCGGCTTCAGCGAACTTACCGTGGTGCGTGAACTCGGCCAGCCCAGCCTGACTATTGAGCCCGACCGTCCCAAAATCGCCCGTTACGGCATCAACGTCGACGATGTTGGAACCGTCGTGCAAGCCGCCATCGGCGGCCAGACCGCCACGCAAGTCATCCAAGGCGAAAAACTCTTCGATTTGGTAGTCCGCATGGAACCGCAATTTCGCAGCGGCGCCCGCGAAATCGGCAATCTTC
>JALYIB010000218.1 GCA_030775965.1 Acidobacteriota bacterium
GCTGTATGTGGGTGCGAGTCCCCTAAGCAAAGGCAATTGGAACGACTATGCGGACGGGAGCAGGCGCTTCGTTCCTTCCGTCCCCGCTTTTCATGCCACGTCAGGATTAATCGTTCTTCTGTTCGTAGTCGGGGTCTTGGCAGCTACTCTCCTGACGTTCCGAAAAGGCGTCACCCGGATAGAGACAACGGGCGTCTTGCTGTGCATACCGCTCGCGGCCGATATGGGCGCTCGGCTGGGTGGGTATTGGTATCCACTAGCACCCGCCCTGTTTCTATACGAACCATTGGTCGTCATGGCAATAACGGGAGTTGGACTGGCGAGCCTCTCGTGGTCAGTGTTGCGTCGGACAAGCGACGCGGACCCGGCTGCTCGCGGCCCTTTCGTTCATAGCACAACTTAAAAGGCGATGAGGGCGGCGGTGTGGGCGGCTTTGCGGATTTTCGCGGGGCTGAGGTCGTCGCTGTAGGCGTAGCCGGTGCGTTCGCCGGCGATGACGCGGACTCCGGCGCCCATGCTGACGCCTTGGGTGGCGCTTTTTACGATTTGCTCGTCGATGCCGAGGGAGCTGGTGGCGAGGTATTCGAAGTACACGTCGGCGTAGTCGCCGCCGGCCGAGAGGGCTTCGCTTAGGTAGGATTCGAGGTCATGCTCGGTGATACCGAAACGCTCGGCGAAAAACGACTGCGGGAAGCTCATGGTTTGAGCGTAGCATGGGGGGTTTGGAGGGCTGTTTTGTGGGGAGTGATGTGTTAAGTCTGTGTCCCTGGTGTATCAGACAGTTTTTGATGGATCTGCCTTGGGAGCGGGATCGGAAAACGGTACTCGAGTGATCGTAACCTCATATCCCACAACGCCGTTTCTGGTCACTTCGAGGGTTTGCCGACAAAACGGCCAAGTGGACATTACAGACCGTTAGCAGAAGTTGCCGATGAAGTTCTATGGATGCCATGGTCCCTTTAGCGGGACATCTCCATCCATAGCAACGATCATAGCCCGGGGAGGCCGATCCGCCGGGCAACCGTTCTCTGTATCTTGAAGAAATTTCTGCTGGAATTCCAAGCAACGAGTTCTCCGCCGCCGCCGGCCGCAAGCGATTCGTTTGGTACCCCCCGATCTGTCATCGCCTCGCTTTCACGATTTTTTCATGAACCATAAAAAAATCATGTAAACTGGAAGCAATGGCTCCCAGGCCGTTGTGGAGGTGCATGATGAGTACTGCCAGACGTAATTGGATTGCTACCTTTTATTGGATCGGCGTGACTATGACACTGTCGTGCTTTGCCTTGGTTATGGCCGGCAACACGGAATTGTTTGGGCAATTCGAGCATAAGGGTTTTCCGCTGTCGTGGGTATTCGGGGGCGCGGCTGTACTGGCGTTCTTGGCAGCAGAGGCTTGTCACACCGCTTTTTCGGGTGCAACTGAAACGGTAGATCGAACCTCGCCGCTTTCTCCGGAGTTGGAAGCCGCCGAATCTCAAAGCTGATCCGGCCGGACTTCGGCAACGGCTCAGACTAAAGGCCGGCTAGAGGCGCGCTAGGTTTGCGCCTACGCGCCGGGGAGCCTTACTTGTGGTGGGCCGCTAAAAGGAGGAGCCCCAGGATGGCGAGGGGAATCATCGCCAGCACGCCGAAGACCAACGCCGGCTTCGTCCGCTGCGGGGGCAGGGGTTCACATTGGCTTACAGTCCGGGTTATTTGGATCCGGTCTTGATGAAGAAGATCGATCGCAAACTCCCGAGCGCTCGAATAGCGTTGGTTGGGGTTCCTTTCCAGTGCTCGGTAGACGACTTCCTGCAGCTCGGGCGTGATGCCTGGATTCATCGCGCGGGGTGGAATAGGATCGTTCACCAGCCGGCTGTTCATAACGACGAACGGATCGCTCCCGGGAAACGGCGTTTCGCCCGTCAACATTTCATACAGGATGACGCCCAGGGCGTAGACGTCTGTCCGCGCATCGCCCCGCTTGCCCTTCACCTGTTCGGGTGCAATGTAATCCGGAGTGCCCATCACGTTCGATAGCTTGCCGAAGGTCAGGCGGCGAGCCCCGCTGCGACTGGCGATGCCGAAGTCGATGAGCTTGATGCGGTCTTCACCATCGATCATGATGTTCTCCGGCTTGAGATCGCGATGCACGACGCCCTGGGAGTGAATATAGTCCAACGCTTCGCAGATCGCCACGGCGATCTTCACCGCTTGCTCGACCGGAAGCTTTCTCCGATCGCTTAAAACCTGACGCAGCAGTTGTCCGGCCGCGACCTCCATCGCAATATACGTCCGGCTGCGCTTGCCCTCTGGAAACGCCTTAACCACCGCCGGGTGATCCAGGGTTTCGCAGATCTCCCGTTCCCGCTGAAAGCGCTGGTAGAAGAGGAGATCGCCTTCCACTTCCGGGTGGGGCATTTTGATGGCGATGTCGTGGCCCGTGCGCAGATCGGTGGCCCTCAGGATCGAAGCCGTGTTGCTGCGGGCTATGAGTTCCTTGACGGCGTACTGATCGAACTGAGTTCCCGGCTCGGCTGACTGCATGGTGGGCACCCCCAGTCAGAGGATAAGCTGGAAAGCCTGAAAAAGGCATGAAAAATGCACAAGGGAGTCGTAAGGGTTAAAGAATCAGCCTTGAAATCTTACCGAATGCGAACCCGCAGACACGCTGCGGCGCACTTGACCTCATCTGCCGAATCCGTACCCGATGCCAATCGAATACTGCGGCACCCAATTGCTTCCGAACTCTGAGAAGTTATTCACATAATGAACGTCCACTGCGGGGCGGATAAAGAGATGGTCGGCAACGTAGATGCGCGTCGCGATCCCCAAGTGGACCTGGAAATGGGTTGACTCCGGGCACCCTGGGACCTGATCGCAAGCCGTCTGATCGTCGAAGGAATAGCGCACTCGCGCACCGCCAATGCCAGCTCGCAGTTCCGTTTCGAGGCGCTTCGTAGTCCATCTTGCGGGTCGGAAAATCCCGTCGAAACTGAAGAAGGAAGGTCGGTGCTTGAGCCCGACGTAATCGCCTTGCGGAGCTCGCCAGGAGAGATCCGCCCCAATGCCCACCTGCTTGTTGACGAAGACACTGGCGCCCAGCGCCATAAAGAACCCGCCCAAGCTCGGCGTGCGATACAGCGTTCCGTCACTAAACGTTTCTATCTGTGAGCCGTTGGAACTATCGTGAGCGCTGCCCAATCCCCAGTAGGCGGAAACTTCCTGCGCGCGGACCACTGAAGCAGGCACAACAAGGCCCGCTAAAAGGATGACACTGGCCTTAAACATTGATTTCAAGTAACGACCTCCTCGGCTTTTTTGAGTACATCCCTTCCGCAAATGCTGCTACGGTGCGCTCGGAGCGGCGGGCATTTCAGTTTCCGGCAGAATCTCTTTGATGGTGATGCCTCCGAATCCCATGCGCAGATGGAGCCGATGCGAGGGGGCCGGAGTGACGCGGGTGAAGCGCTGGCCGAACAGGTACTGATTGAGCGCGTCGCCCTCCAAATCTGAAGATACGCTGCCGAATTTACTCTTCGCGTCGACCGAATACGAATCCGGCGGAAGCCACAGCAGGATGTCGCCTCGGCGGGCAGTCGCGTCTATATCGCCCATTACGCCATTCACAGTCACATTGCCGGTACCGTGATGGATTGCCAGCCTGGAATCCCGTGGCACATGGATCTCATACTCAACCCCCACTCCGCCAGTGGTGTGATGCGTGAAAGGGGGTGTCCAAGCGGAGTGGCGGGAAGGGAGCGCAGTCGAGATGGTCAGTTCCATGGGAGATTTGCGTTCGGTGACGATCCGGACTCCATCCAGGTGAGTATTGGGCTGGTCTGGCGGCTTGTGCTTGTAGCCGTAGGAGAGCGACTTGATCACTGTTACTTCGACTTCGGGGCGGTCCCAAGCGTCGACATTCAAATCGCCATAGGAGCCATCGATGCGGATCGTTCCGCCGGGCGCAAAGTTTACACGCTCCGTGGCGGTTGTCTGGGGCGGGGGCGGGACCATGCCCAGCAGGCTCAGGGGAACCATGGCGAGCGCTAGTTTCGGTGTCATATCTTTAAAT
>JALYIB010000219.1 GCA_030775965.1 Acidobacteriota bacterium
ACATCATTCAGACGCACGCTCCGAAGTCCCATTTCTTGGTTCGTGGAATGGGTCTCCAGCGGGGCCGGGGCTGGATCGCCTTCCATCACGGCGATACGGCGGAGGATCTCAAAATGCGTTTGTACACTCAGCTCGACCGCTGGTCGCTGCGCGGCGCGCATCGTGCCGTCACTGTGTGCGAGCCGTTTGCGGATCTGTTAGTCGCTAGAGGTGTGCGGAGGGAGCGCATTCAGATCGTGCCCAACGCCATGGCCGCCGGCCCTTTGGTTGCGCAGGAGGATGTCAGCGCGTTACGCGAGCGGCTTGCGCTCCCCCCGGACGTGCGCGTCATCCTCACGATCGGGCGCTTATCGCCTGAAAAAGGACATGCCGATTTGCTCGCCGCCGTGCGGCTCTTGCTGCGCGATCACCCTCGGCTTGCCATCAAACTAATTCTGGTCGGGGACGGCATCGAGCGTCCCTCCCTGGAGCGCGCCGCCGCCGCTCCGGATCTGGCTTCTTTCATAATTTTCGCCGGCCACATCGCGAACGTGTGGCCGTACTATATATTAGCGGACGTTTTTGTCCTTCCCTCGCGCAGCGAGGGCTCTCCCAATGCGCTCCTCGAAGCGATGGCGGCAGGCGTCCCAGTCGTGGCCTGCAACGTCGGAGGGGTACCGGAAACCGTGGAAAATGGGAACAGTGCGCTGCTCGTCCCGCCGGCGCAGCCTGCCGCGATGGCGAGTGCACTGGCTCGGATCCTGGAAGATCCGACGCTGGCCGCGCGCTTGGTATCGAATGCTTCGGAGCGTTTGATCGGTCGTTTCTCGCCTGAATCGCGCTACCAAGCGCTGCTCCAAGTCTACCGGGCTGTCAACGAGAGCCTGTAGATTTCAATTTCGTAATGCGTATCCTCTATTTTTCTCCGCGCCAGTGTTGGCCCCGCGATACCGGCGCGAAGTTGCGCGATTATTACCTCGCCAGCCAACTCGCTGCCCACTGCCCGGTTACCTATTTCGGACTCCGTGATCCCGCTGATGCATCTTCCGAACCTCCGCCTGCGGAGTCCGGATTCGCAGCTTATCACAGCGCGGCGCGCGAATCTAAATATACCGTTTCAAAGCTGGTCCGCGGGTTGATCGGCCCCACTCCGCTCACCGTTTTGAATTACTCTTCGGCACCCGTGTCCCGCCTTCTGGCGGAAATTCTGCTGGCCGGTTCCTTCGACGCCGTGCAGATCGAAGGCGTGCACCTGAGCGCTTATTTGCCAGTGATCCGTTCCGCCGCAAGCCGCCCCGTGATTCTTTCGGATTGGCACAACATTGAATCGGAAATTCTACACCGCTACAGCCAGGTGAATCCCAGCCTTATGCGGCGCGCCTATGCCTGGCGCACGGCGAATCTGCTGGAAGGGGCCGAAACTAGGTTGCTGGCTGCCTGCGAGGTACACACCGTTACCAGCGAGCGCGAGCGCGCGCTGCTGCAGGTCCGCAACCCCGCCGCGGAAATTCACGTGATCCCCAACGGCGTCGATGTGCAATATTTCAGGTCACAAGAGATGGACCCCAGCGCACCTCGAACCAACCTGCTGTTTGCCGGCTCCATGGATTACAGCGCGAATGTCGACGCAGTGGTCTGGTTCGTGAACGATATCTGGCCCAAGCTAAGCCGCCAACATCCGGCACTATCATTCACAATCGTCGGGCGGGACCCCAAGCCTGAGGTTCGCTCACTCGCTGGCGATCGAGTGAGCGTCACCGGAACCGTCCCCGATGTCCGGCCGTATTACTCTGGCGCCCTTGCCGCCGTTGTACCGTTGCGCATCGGCAGCGGAACCAGGCTCAAGATCCTCGAAGCTATGGCCGCTGGTATTCCCGTGATATCAACCCGCCTCGGGGCGGAGGGGCTTGACCTCGAGGACGGCACACATCTGCTGCTCGCCGATTCCGCCGCTGAAATGATCGCCGTCATTACCCGCTTGGCAACCTCACCGGAATTGTGGCTGCGCCTGTCCCGTTCCGCCCGCGAGGTGGTGTCGCGATCCTATGATTGGCGTGCCATTACTGAGAATTTGTATCGTATCCATTGCGACGTAGTCGAGCGGGCAAGGCCGCAGCGCGCATTCTAGCGGCCAGAGCCGCTATGCGACGCATTTCCTTCACAATACAAATGTCCTTGAGCGGCAACGTCGCTCTTGCCCGGCGAGACGTCGATCCCGGACTCGACGTGCTGGATCGGGCCATACCCGGCTTCGTGCAAAAACTGAACTACCGCCGCCGCGTTGCGCTGCTTCCCCCCCACAGTTTCGCCGTGGATTTCGATAAACAAAGAAGGCCGCGCGCGCGCCAGCGTCTGCGCAGCGCCCCGCAGAACGTCCAGTTCGAAGCCTTCCACGTCGATCTTCACGAAAGTAGGCGCCGGTAGTCCGCGGTCCTCGATGTCCCGATCGAGCGTGGTCACGCGTACACGTCCGTTGGCAAGCCCCAACCCGGCGTCCTGCGTGCCATTTTCCTCCACCACCACCTTGGAGCCGCCCGGCATCAAGGGATTGACCCGCATCACCGCCGCGCCCTCGCCGCTGCCCAGTGCGACGTCCCTTACGGTAACGTTTTGGATCCCGTTCAAAGCGAGGTTCTCCAGCAGCCGGGCGCGATTCTGCGCCACCGGCTCATAGCTGACTACCTGTTTCGCCTGCGGCGCAAACCACAGCGTGAGCATTCCATGAAACGCTCCGATATCGTAAACCACCGCATCGCGCAAAGGTGCGCTTTCCCAAAATTTGGATTCAGCGGTCGACTCTTCCTTGATGAGCGAGTCTGGAATCCAGCCCAGACCGCCCTTGCGCTTCATGCCCCGTAACAACCCATGGCGAACGGTGTAGGTAATGCCATCGAAGAAGTTGCGGCTAACCCAGGCCACCAGACGCTGCTTGCGGCTGTAGTGCTCGAACGGTGCTTCCTGCGTGGTGTCGCTCACTTCAAGTCCCTTCCAATGGCAACCCAGCGTCGCGCATAGCGCAAGCCAGCCACCTTGCGAAAAATCAAGTATACCAATCCACTCCAACGACAACTCGTTCATTGCTCACTGCACGACCAATACCATGGGGTCGGCGGTAGCCAGGAGCTGTCCACCCGCCGCCAGATACCCCAATTGCACGATATGATTACCCTGCCGCGCGTCCGCTTGTACCGCGCATGGCGGCGCGGAACAAGTCTGCGTGACGGTGACGCCGGATGGCTGCGTCAGCGTGATCGTTGCCTGAGTAGCCTGAGGTACGCCGGCCGTGTTGAAGCTTACCCACAACGTCCGGTTAATGGCTGGGGCCAACCCACCCAGACGCCATGCCAACTCGTTGTCGATCCCCGGCGCTCCGAACGCTTCTCCGAAGTTTTTGCCCAGATTGGAAAACACATAACTGCCGGGGATGCACGGCGCGGAATTGCCCGCGTTGCAGTCTCGCGCCCCAGCTACCACGTCCCCGATAAAACCGTCGCAGAAGGGCCCGCTGCAAGCTAGGGCGTTTGCCCCGATGAAGGTGCTGCTGTCGGGCCCCGTGTTGGGACCCCCCAGCGTCGCGGAGTAACATTCGTCTCCCCAATCTTTATATATTGATATGCCCGTCGTGTAGTACAGCCAGCCCATCGATCCGCACCCCGTGCGCGTCAAATTGCGATCCCCCGCGCTCCCGAAACAAAAGCTGGCCAGGGAATTACACACACTAGATGGAACGGGAGCCACTGAGTACGCACTGCCGCTCACGTTCACGGTCTCACCGTAGAGGCCGAAGGCCAAGGAAAGCGTTGCGGATGTATCGCTAGAACAGGACGCGAACTTATAGACCGTTCGCGGGGTCTGGATGCCGACAAAGTGGGCACCGCCGCAATATCCGGCCGTCATCCAGTGGGTGCCGGTCCCGGCCAGCTTATTCGATCCAACCGTGATCGCCACGGTTCCCGCAGGATTGAAGACCGTTTGTTGGTCGCTCGATTGGCTGTTCACTTCGTAGTAGTCGCCGCGGTTAACCGAGTCTCTGCCATAGTTGACCACCCACGCTTCGGCCTTCTTGATCGCAATTAGGGTCGAAGCGGCCAGGCTGGCGTTGTTGCAGCCCTGCGAGCTGGTATCGTTTAGAGCCTCATAGGCTGCCTCCATGGCCTTGAGGTTGATCGCTTCACGCCACGGTGCTCCTTGATAGATAAAGGGCGCGACAAAGGACTTGGGGGCGGAGACGTAGCTGGGATTCAGAGAGTATTCGTTCTCCCCCCAACTCCCGTCCGCCGTTTGCACCGAATTCCAAATAGGGACGTAGGTGCTCAACCACGAACAGTATTGAGCGTGCCGCGTAACGTCGCTGTCGGTCTTGGAGCCCAACGCTACGTACCATAGGGTATAACCGGCTTCGCGATTATCGATATTCGGGCTGGATGCGGGGCTAGCCCAGCGCGGCACTTCGAAACTGATCCAGTTATAGAGTCCCGGGAAGCGCTCGCTGTGGCCGTCGAGTGCGCGGAAAAACTGACTAACCATGGATGCAGCACGCGGAGATACGGAGCGGTATCCGTGATCGATCACCCACTGCCACTGGATGTCAGCATAAACCCGTGCTTGCGTTTGATACGAGGCATTGCCAGTTCTGTAATAGAGCCTATAAAGCCCTATCGCCACGTCGTAGTAGTTCCATAGCGTAACTGGATTTTCGGTAGTCCAGGCCTGGAAGTCTAACCCATGCGAATCCACCCCCGGCAGCAGATAGGCCGTGACGCCGGAAGATGGTGGCTCCTGCAGATTTTCGGAGCACATAATGGTGGTCGCGGCTACGCCGGAAATCGGGCAGAGCGCGCGGCCCGTACCCGCTCCGTCTGTAGCATTCCAGGCGAATGCAACCCAGGACTGCCCGCTGAGTGCGGTTCGTAGATCGGCGGTGGTTGTGACGACATTGCCAGTCGTCCAGGATACAGTCCCAGGCAGGGGCGTTCCCAATTGAGGCGCCGAAGAGAGGGCTGTCGTGGCAATATTGGAACCGGCGGCGATTTCGGCCAAGTCTCCATACGGCCATGGATTTGCCGTCGCATTGGCGATCACCAGCGGTCCTAGCAAGTTGTCCATTGCGGGAGACACCCCGGTAACTACCACTGCCTTCGCGTCGCTTGAAACCGCACCCACCTGGATCACCGCCGGTGTAGCGCATTGTCCGGTGGAATCGCACGCCGAAAGCTGAATGGCGTAGGTCCCCGCCAGCGGAGCCGTAAAGGTCGGGCTAGCTGCTGTGCGGCTCGAAAACGCGCCGATTACTGGGCCGCTTAGCTGCTGCCAGAAGTAGGAAATTGCTGCGTTGTCATTCGAGCTGAAAGAGGAGCTGGTTAACTGCAGCGACCCGGCCCCGGCTCGAGTCGTGCTGAGCGTCGGCCAAACATTGAAGCGGGCCGCCGGCGACAGGACGCGCGTTGCAATGTAGCTGGCTCCCGTCATCGTCATATTCAAGCTCCGGCCTGAGCAGTCGTTCCCATTGCCTTCGAGCTCGAAATCCAACAAATCCGCGGCGCATGTGGTGCTTCCCGGCGGGGTGCCCAATGCAACGGTGCTGTGAAACGCTCGGATGAACGAAATATCTCCATTGAAGGTGCCGACTCCGAAGTTAGACCCCCCATCGTTGGGAGTACCCGACGAGGGAACACTGCACAGGTTGGAACCCAGGTTCGCCCCGGTTTGGTTGTCGAACGCTTCTGCCGTCAATTGCGCGCTGCTTAGCCGTTGCAGCCGAATGGTCACGTCTGTCCCAGCGGCTGGAATCACCGTGCAAACGGCGGAACCGTCTTGCCAGGAGGTTAGCGTAAATCCGCCATAGAGCGTTCGCACCGAGAAAGAAGCGCTGCCGTAAATGAATTGAATCGTGGATACGGTCCAAGGCCCATGCACTCGAAATTCAATGCGGAAGCTCGACAGATCGGTGAAGGGCGCGCTATTGGGAATGCTTCCGGAACCCGACCCGGCGCTCAGCGATTGCGCTGCCTGAGCCTCGCTTCCCAACAGCAGCAGAAGGATCACCTTGTGATGGCGGAGCATTAGTAGATTGACCTCCACGCGTAAGCATCGCCCGCGTCCTTGGCGCAAACCGTGACTGAGTCTTTCACGCCCGTCCCACCCAGCGTTTGCCAGAAGCGCCCGCGTTGCGAAATGTTACAGGCCGGTTGATTAGCTGCGCTGGCAACATTGACCGCGGGTGTCATCAGCCGGAACACCGTGCCATCGTGCCAGACGTTGTATAAGCGTCCCGCTACGATGTCCGCGCCGGTCGGGTCGGTCACCCCGTCGGCTTGCTTCAACGTAACGGCTCCCAGCGTGTCCACATTCAGAGTAGTGGCGCCGCCTGTTCCGTTCACGTTGGGCTTCCAGTCCAGCACCATGCCGGTCGTATAGGATTGCAGTGCCGGCGAAAGCCCGCAGGTATATGCGCTAGACGAGCCAGCGGAATTGCACAGCCACATCGCGCCACTCTGTGCGTTCGCCTTGCTCGGGATCACTGCGGTGTCTACGCTCTGTTGCACATTGATTTGCGTGCCGGTGTCGGAGATGGTGTTCATCACACCCACGCCCCCGATCAAGTTCATCACGTTCCGTGAGCCCACCAGTGTCCCGTTGTTGTCGACGGCCAGGGATCCGCCTCCGCCTCCCGACTGTACCGTCCAGGTGTTCGCGCTCGCGCACCCGTAGAGATTCGATCCCGCCGGCGCGGTAGTTTGAAAAAATAGGTCACCCACTAAGCAAGTGGACGGCAAGGTAATCCCGGTCTTCACCGGCCGGGTAAACGCGGCTTTGGTGAAATCGACGTTCTTGGTCTGCGAGTCTAGACTTAACAGCGTTTGGCCGTCAGCCAAGGCCGCCAGCAGCGCAGCGAATAAGATGCGGTACATAATCTCTCCCGCCTCAGGAAATATATTGCCGGTGTGCCAGCAGACTTCGATCCGAAGCGGGAGTCGCTCGAAACACTAGGGATATTCATCCGGAAATCGGTGTGAACGCCCACACGACTGAGGTAACATCGTACTTGTTCCCTCACCGACAATTGAGACCGTTAATCATCGTAGTAGGATGCCCTGGAGTTGCCGCGCCCGCGTCGATCGCGATGGGTCCGGTCCCTGAATTACGATTCTGGTACGGGCTCATGGACTGAGCAAAAATATGCCGGGAATCACACGCGAGAAGCTCGTCCGGGGCCTGAGGAATCCGCTTGCCGCATGGCAGGCGGTCCGTGCGCGGGCTCGGGGACGGTGTTTCACACTATGGTGCCGCTTGTTCCGGCCACGCATTACCATTGGGCGGAACCTCATTCTAGACGGCCATTTGATCGTCCGCGGTCCCGGACGGGTGACGCTGGGAAACGATGTGACCGTTTCCATGCGCGTCACTCCCTTCACTTACGATGCGGGCGCAGCGATCGAAATCGGCGATAAGGTTTTTCTCAACGGAACGCGTTTGGGCTGCAGACAAAAGATCTCCATTGGAAACCGCTGCATTCTAGCAGAGTGCCGCATAAGCGACTACGATTTTCATAGTGTCGACCCCGAGCACCGGAACGATCCAGCGTACATTAAGTACAGGCCGGTCACCATTGAAGAAAATGTGTGGATTGGTACGGACTGCAGCATCCAAAAAGGCGTCATGATCGGCCGGAACTCCACCATTGCGGCAATGTCCCTCGTCCGCACCAATGTCCCGCCGAATTCGATAGTCGGCGGCAATCCAGCGGTTGTGCTCAAGACGATTGCTCTCCCCACTGCAGATTAATGACTGACTTTAGGGCCCCACACGGCATGCGCCGCCCAAGGCAGCGTTCACCACCCGCTGAACGTCGATCACGTCGCAGGTAGGTCCTCCGTCTAGCCTATTCGTGCATAGAGCACTTCCAATAGCCTGGCTAACCATCAACTGTACATCTAAGACATTCACGACTCCGTCAGAATTCAGATCGCAGGGCGAGGTAGTCGCGACAGTTAAGCGCCAAGCCAGCGCATTATCGATCCCCGGCGCCCCGAAGGCCTCCCCGAAATTCTTGCCCAAATTTGAGTAGAGATAGCTGCCCCAAACGCAAGTCGCGGCCTGTGTGTTGCAGCTCGCTGCCCCCGCCACCATATCGTTTACGAACCCGTCGCATGCTGGACCGGAACACGGCATTGAATTCGAGCCAATATTAGCCGCGGTCGTCAAGCCCGCCGTGGGGCCGCCAAGAGTAGCGGAAAGGCACTCATCTACCCAGCCCTTGTACGTGGTGTTCAGCGTCACCGAGTACAGCCATCCCATGCCACCGCAGGTGG
>JALYIB010000220.1 GCA_030775965.1 Acidobacteriota bacterium
TCCCAATACCTGCGCGTATACGTCGCCCAACTCCGCCGCAAACTGGAACAGGACCCCGCCCGCCCCCGCTACCTTCAGACCGAACCCGGCGTCGGCTACCGTTTGTCTTTTGACCCTTAGTCGTAACCCCTAATGTCAGCGCCTTCATATGCCGAATAGCTACCTAAGGGTGCGGGGCATATTACGGAAGTAGGGTCCGAACTATGAGGTTTGCCTTAGAACAACGGGAACGAAGGCGGCAGGACCCTAGCGTTTCTTCACTTAGAACTGTTTCATTTGTGGGGGGGGCTGTTAAGATCGGGCTGTCAGATTAGCTCGTATCAATATATATGCTGTGCTTTTTATGCGGCAAGGAGATCGGTTGGTTGCGATCCGCGGTCGACCGGCAATATTGCTCGGCCGAACACCGCAAAGAAGCACGCTTGGCCTCCGCCAACGCTCTCCGCGAAGAGGAAGAAGATCAGGAAATCTGGTCGGTCGCCAAAACTCGCCACAAGTCCCGCGGAAATAGTTCCAGCCCGACCGCTTCCGTCTTCGCGTTTCTCACGCTGGGCGCCTTGCTGGTCGCTATGCTCATGCTTCCCGGCAATTCCGCTTCCCGCGGCAGCTCTTCCTCCTCCGCTCCGTCCGATCCCGGAAACCGCCAAGGTTTAATCGAACGCGCCGCCGTTTCCCTGGGCGAATTAGTGCGCGACAGCGCCCCCATCACGCTTCACCAGGACTTTCGCGTCGGCATTTCGGATTGGGCCACCTCCGCCCTGCGCGCCGCCAACACCACGCATGTCGATGACCCGCATGATTGGAAAATCCCCACCGCTCCCACGCTAGTGGCGGCCGGCAGCCTCCGCATCTGGACCCGCACCACCACTCTCGAAAACTACCAGATGGAATTCCAAAGCCAGATCGAAAAGCGCAGCATGAGCTGGGCCTTCCGCGCCACCAACGCCGCGAATTACTACGGCGCCAAGATCGTCATCGCCAAACCGGGTCAGGAGCCCAACGCCGGAATCGTGCACTTCGCCATGCTGAACGGCCATGAGTTTGACCGCGTGCAGCTTCCCCTGCCCCTCACCCTCGTGCGTGGCGAAAGCCACCGCGTGCGCGTCTCCGTGCAGGACGATCGCTTCATCACCTTCCTCGACGGCCAAGCCATCAGCTCCTGGACCGATGCCCGCCTGAAACGCGGCGGCGTCGGCTTCTTTGCAGATGACGGCGACGAGCAGCGCGTCTCCTGGATCAACTTATCGGAACGCGACAGCTTCCTGGGCCGCATGCTCGCCCACTTCTCGCTGTTCGTGATGCCCCCCATGCACCAGTGACGCGCTAAAGCAATCCGTTCCGCTCCAGCAGCGCATTCGGATCCGGATCGCGGCCCATAAACGACCGGAACAACACCGCCGGGTCCTCGCTATCCCCCCGCGCCAAAATCTTATCGCGGAAATCCCGCCCCACCGTCCCGCTAAATACCCCTTCCTTGCGGAAGCGCGTGAAAGCATCCGCGTCCAATACCTCAGCCCACTTGTAAGAATAGTAGCCCGCCCCATATCCCACCGGGCTAGAAAACAAGTGCGTAAATCCGGTGATCATCGCGTAATCCTCCGGCAGCGGCGCCGCAGCGAACGGAGCCAGTACGCCGCGCGCGAATTTCACCACATCGCTTTGCCCATCCCACGCTCGATGCAGCGCCAGATCGACTATGCCAAATCCCAACTGCCGCATCTGCACATTAGCCCCGCGGAAAGTCTTCGCCCGCTTCATCTTTTGGAATAGCTCTTCAGGCAATCTCTCCCCCGTCTGCCAGTGCCGCGCAAAAAGATCGAGCGACTCCCGCTCCCAGCACCAGTTCTCCATGATCTGCGACGGCAGCTCCACGAAATCCCACGGCACGCTGGTGCCCGCCAGACTGCGCACCTCCACCCGGCTCAGCAGATGATGCAGCAGATGCCCGAACTCGTGAAAAATAGTTTCCGCCTCGCGATGCGTTAGCAGCGCCGGCTGGCCCTCGACGGGCGGCGTCAGATTCCCGCAGATTAGCCCCAGGTGCGGATGCCGGTCATTAGGATTTCGAGCCGCCGGATTCCCCGTGATCAGCGAATCCATCCAAGCCCCGCCGCGTTTGTTCTCTCGCGGATACCAGTCCGCGTAAAACGAACCCAAATTCGCGCCGCTAGAAGCATCGTGAATCGCGTAGCACTTGACCTCCGCATCCCACACCGGAACGCCCGTCTCCTCCTCCACGCGAATCCCAAAAACGCGCCCGAAGATTTCGAACATTCCCTTCACCACATTGTGCAGCGAAAAGTAAGGACGCAGCGCCTCCTCATCGAAGTCATACAGCGCCGCCCGCTGTTTCTCCGCCCAATACCCCACGTCCCACGGCTCCAGCGCCCGCCCCGCGAAGGCCTCGAGCGCCGCGTTTTCTTCCTGGAATCGCGGCTCCGTCCGCACCCGCAGATCGTCCAAAAACTTCTGCGCCGTGTCGCCCGTATGCGCCATGCGATCGTCCAAGACCAAATCCGCAAAATCGCGGAAGCCCAATAAAACCGCCTTCTCGCGCCGCAGGTCCAGAATCTTCTTGAGCAGCCCGCGATTATCGAACGGCGCTTCCGCCCCGCGCAAATTGTACGCCCGCCAAACCTGCTGGCGAATGGCCCCGTCATCCAGGTAAGTCATCAGCGCCAGATAACTCGGCCCATGCAGCGTAAACCGCCACCCCGCTTTTCCCTTGGATTCGGCCGAAGCCTTTGCCGCCGCCACCGCCGCCGCCGGCAGCCCCGCCAGTTTATTCTCCTTGGCGATCACAAGTTCATAAGCGTTGGTCGAATCCAACACGTTCTCGGAAAACTTAGTGGTAGCCTCGGTCAGCGCAACGTCGATCTCCTTCAACCGCGCCTTCCCCGCCGGAGGCAAGTCCGCCCCATGCCGCCGGAACGAATCGATGGTCTTGGTTTGATACCGCTGCATTGCTCCCGTCAACCGTTGCCCCTGGGCGCTCGCCTCGTAGCGTTTAATCGCGTTCCACAAATCTTCGTTCAGCGTCAAGCTCGAATAAAATACGCTGACCTTGGGCTGCACCGCGTTGAACGCCGCGCGCAATTCCGGAGTCGTCGCCACGCTCTCCAAGTGCCGCACCACGTTCATCGCGTATTCCAGGCGCTCCGTCATGGTGTCCAGCGCCTGCAGCGGTTCTGGACTCGCAATCGTCTCCCCCAGCCGCCGGTTCGCATCCGCCAGCAATTCGTCAATAGCCGGTTCCACCTGCGAAGCCTGGATCTGGTCGAAGGGAACTCGAAAAGAAATGTTAAGAAGCGGATTCATGTGTGATCCCTTTTAGCGTAGCAGCGGTCAGCAGCAACCCCAGCGCCATCAGC
>JALYIB010000221.1 GCA_030775965.1 Acidobacteriota bacterium
CCTCTGCACCAGCCCGCAAACCATCGCCGCCGAGCTGCTGCGCGACGCCCGCGTAGCCATGTCCAATGCCCGCCAGGGCGGCCGCAACCAGTGGGAGGTTTTCGACCCGCAATTGCGCCTGCGCGCCCACGCCCGCCTGGCCATGGCCGTCGATCTCTACCAGGCTCTCGAACGCAATCAGATGGCGGCGTTTTATCAGTCCAAGGTAAATCTGAACAGCGGGGCGGTGACTGGCTTCGAGGCGCTGATGCGCTGGCGCCACCCGCAATTCGGCCTGGTCCAGCCATCGTCGTTCATTCCTATCGCGGAAAACACCGGCTTGATTGTTCCCATGGGAGCCTGGATTTTGCGCCAGGCTACCCGCCAGCTTCACGACTGGCAAACCAGATTCCCCGGCGCTCCTCCCTTGTCGATGAACGTCAATGTCTCCGTCAAACAGCTCAAAGGCTTTCAAATTGTCGAGGCCGTGGAAGGCGTGCTCGACGAAACCGGAATCCCGCCGGAAAGCCTTCATCTGGAACTTACCGAAAGCGCGCTCATCGCGGAAATGGATTCCGTGCGCGAGGTTCTCGGCCGCTTGCGGGCCTTAAACATCCGCCTCCATCTGGATGACTTCGGCACCGGCTATTCCTCGCTGAGCTGCCTGCGCTCGCTGCACTTCGATTCGCTCAAGATCGACCGCTCTTTCGTGCAGCGCCTGGATTCCGATCCGGAAAGCCGCGCCATCGTCGAAACCATTCTCAACCTCGCGCGCAGCCTGCGCATGACGGTGGTTGCCGAAGGCGTCGAAAACGAAAACCAGCGGAGCTGCCTGCTGGATCTCGGATGCAATGAAGGGCAAGGTTTTTTATTCTCCAAACCCGTCGCCGCCGAAATCGCCGAGCAATTGCTCACCTCTCGTCTCGCGGCCGCCTAGCAGTATCCTGGGGATATGCAGGATCTGGGGGGTATGCAGGAACTGGCGGAAACTCGTGCGTGCGCCATTGCGCCTTCCGCCCCGCTCGCCCCAGTGCACCGCCGCTTTGCCCGCTTCGCCTGGGGCGTCCTGGCTTATAACGTAGCCGTCATTCTTTGGGGCGCTCTGGTGCGCGCGACAGGTTCCGGAGCCGGCTGCGGCGGACATTGGCCCCTCTGCAACGGCGCTGTGCTACCCAGCATTTCGCAGATCGGCACCGCCATAGAGCTGACCCACCGCGTCATGAGCGGCGTCGCTCTGGCGCTGGTCGCCGGAATGTTTGTGTCGGCCTGGAAGACGTTCGCGCCCGGCCACCCCGCGCGGCGCTGGGCCAACTGGTCTTTGATTTTTATCCTGACCGAAGCGCTTCTCGGAGCCTCGCTGGTTCTGCTCGGCCACGTCGCCCGCAATGAATCGGTGGGACGCGTTTATTCGCTGGGGCTTCACCTGATCAACACGTTTCTGCTGCTGGCGTCGCTGGCCCTCACGGCCCATTTCACCACGCGGCCTGCTCTACGCAAAACCGCTAAGTTCTCACTCGCCCTGTCGGCGCCGTTGATTGCCCTGGTATTCGTAGCGATCGCCGGAGCCATCACCGCTCTCGGCGATACGCTCTTCCCCGCTCACACTTTAGCCGAAGGCGTGCGCAACGATTTCTCGTCCACCGCCAGTTTTTTGATCCGCCTGCGTATCCTTCATCCCCTCCTCGCGCTGGGGGCCGGCGGGGCCATCGCGCTGATTGCCATCCCCGCATGCAAACTTCGCCGCAACCCGCTCGCGGGCTGGGTGCTGGCTCTGTTCCTAGCCCAAGTGGCCGCCGGCGCCGCCACTATTCTGCTGCAAGCGCCGCTCCCGCTACAACTATTGCACCTGCTGATCGCCGACGCCCTATGGATCGCACTGGTCCTTTTCACGGCGGAAGCCGCTGTGCGAAAATGAAGCCAGTTATGCGTAATTTGAGCCTTGCCCTATTCGCCCTCGGCCTCGCCGCCCTTCCCATGACCGCCCAGGACCTCCCGGACGGCCCCGGCAAAGACACCTTCGCCAAAGTCTGCACGGTATGCCATGGACTCGACGTCATTGTGGTCTTGAAGCACACCAAGGAAGAATGGAAAACCGTGGTCGACACCATGGCCAGCTACGGCGCCACCGCCAAGGACGAAGAATTCGAAGCCATTATCACCTATCTGGCCAAGAATTTCGGCAAGAGCGATTCCGCGGCGAACCTGAAATCGAAGTAACCGGGCCGCCGGTGAGCCCGCCCTAGCGCGGCGGCTTCCCCCGGGTCCACAATAACTTTTTGGCGGCGCCATTCTGGCGCCTTCACTCGTATCCGCCGGAGAATTGCCGGGAAGACGGGAAAACATTATCCAGCAGTAATGTTTCCGGCCGCCATCCCGGGAACGCCCTGGGCGGCTGTCCAAAACGCCGCACGACAAGATGTCCTTCTAGCCAGTGCACCGTGTGCGAAAATAATTGATTATGCAAGCAAGCGTAAGAACCTCGACTCAACCCCTGAGCAAAAATACGCATCTTCTCAATTGGGTTGATAAGATGGCGGCCCTCACCAAGCCGGCTGCCATTCATTGGGTCGACGGTTCGCAAGAAGAAAACGATTATTTGTGCCAGCAACTGGTGGATGCCGGCACCTTCATCAAGCTCAACCAGGATCTGTGGCCGGGCTGCTTCTACGCACGCTCCGACGCCAACGATGTCGCGCGCGTCGAAGACCGCACCTTCATTTGTTCGCTCTCCAAAGACGGCGCCGGCCCCACCAACAACTGGGTGAACCCGTTTGAGATGCGCAAGAAACTCAAGGAGCTGTTCAGCGGCTGCATGCAGGGCCGCACCATGTACGTGCTCCCCTTCAGCATGGGCCCGGTCGGCGGCGTCATGTCGCAGATCGGCGTGCAGTTGACCGATTCGCCCTACGTCGTCGTCAGCATGCGCATCATGGCCCGCATTGGCAAGCGCGTGTTCGAGGAAATCGACAAAGGCGAGAAGCGCGTGGTCCCTTGCGTCCACAGCGTGGGCGCGCCGCTGGCTGCCGGCCAGGGCGACGTGCCGTGGCCTTGCAACAAGGAAAAATACATCGTGCATTTTCCGGAGACGCGCGAGATCTGGTCTTACGGCTCGGGCTATGGCGGCAACGCGCTGCTGGGCAAAAAGTGCTTCGCGCTGCGCATCGCTTCCAACATCGCGCGCGATGAAGGCTGGATGGCCGAGCACATGCTGATCCTAGGCGTGGAGAACCCGCAAGGCGAGAAGACCTACGTCGCCGCGGCCTTCCCCAGCGCTTGCGGCAAAACCAATTTCGCCATGCTGATTCCGCCCGCCGGCTTCGAGGGCTGGAAGGTGTGGACCGTCGGCGACGACATCGCCTGGATCAAGCCCGACGCCAACGGCCGCCTGCGCGCCATCAATCCGGAAGCGGGCTTCTTCGGCGTGGCGCCCGGCACTTCGCACCATACCAATCCCAACGCCATGGCCACGCTGTCGCGCAACACTATCTTCACCAACGTCGCGCTGACCCCTGACGGCGGCGTGTGGTGGGAGGGCATGTCGGAGGAGCCGCCCGCCGAATGCCTGGACTGGCAAGGCAACCTCTGGACGCCCGCGCTGGCCCAACAGACCGGCGCCAAAGCCGCGCATCCCAATTCGCGCTTCACCTCGCCCGCTTCGCAGTGTCCCACCATCGATCCCGCCTGGGAAGCTCCCGAGGGAGTGCCCATCAGCGCGTTCATTTTCGGCGGACGCCGCGCGACCACCATGCCGCTGGTGTATCAGTCCTTCAACTGGAGCGCGGGCGTTTACACCGGCGCCACCATGGGATCTGAAATGACCGCCGCCGCCGTCGGCACCGTCGGCAAGGTGCGCCGCGATCCCATGGCCATGCTGCCCTTCTGCGGCTATCACATGGGCGATTATTTCCGCCACTGGATCAAGATGGCGCGCAGCTTAAGCGAAACTCCCCGGATCTTCCACGTAAATTGGTTCCGCAAGGACGCCAATGGCAAGTTCCTGTGGCCCGGCTTCAGCGAGAACATGCGCGTGCTGAAATGGATTGTCGACCGCGCCCACTGCCGCGCGCTGGGCCGCGAAACGCCCATCGGCTGGATGCCGCGCTACGATGACATCCATTGGAACGGTCTTAATTTCTCGCAGGAGAAATTCGACGATCTGCAAAAGTTCGACGCCGCCGCCTGGAAGCAGGAAGTGCTGGGGCATGAGGAGCTGTTCATCGAACTGCACGATCATCTGCCGCCCGAGATGATCTACGAGCGCGAACTGCTCATCTGCCGTATTTGACGCAATCCCGGGGACGCTTCGCGGAGTGTCCCCTCAATAAAACCGCAGGCCCTTCATGGGATAATGCTTACGATTCCGCGTCCACAGCGTAGCCCGGTTCCGCACCGCTGCGGCAGCAATCAGCGCATCGCCTAATTCCACCGCGTGGCTCTTGTGAAAGACGCGCAGATACTCGCCTGCCTGCCTTCCCGTCTCCGCGTCTACGGGAACGCAGGCTAACGCGTGAAATAAATTCTCCAGTGCGTTGTGCTCCTTCGGCCGAGCGCCGTGCCACAACTCCGCGACCGAAACCGGCGAGCACAACACCACATCGTCCGCTTCGGCAAGCTCCGCCCACTTCTCAAGGATTGCAGCATCGCGGCCGCGCGCGACTTCGATCAGGATATCGGAATCGATCAGGACGATCATGCGCCCGAGAAGCGCTTCAGGCGAGTCCCCCGGCGCAACCCGCGCACGTAGGCTTCCGTGCCCGCCCTATCTTTGCGGTCCTTCCACATGCCGACCACAGCTTGCATGGCCTTAGCGCGCGCATCGGCGGACCCTAGATACCGCTCGCGGGCCGCCCGGCGCACCAACTCAGAAACGGTAGTCCGCGATTGCCGCGCACGCACATGGAGCGCATTCCACAAATCATCGTCCAAATAAAGTTGAGTCCGCTTCACGATGTATAGTATACATCGTTCCCTGGTCAGGGCATCTTGACAATGTGCTCGCCGTAAACTTCAAATACCGACAGCAAATTGGTGACGCGGAAAATCTCGCGCACGCGTTGGCTCAAATGGATCAACTTGAGTTCGCACCCGGCAACCTTTGCGGACGCGTAAAGGCTGACGATCGCGCCCAGGCCCATGCTGTCGAGCTGGGTCACGTGGGTCAGATCCAGAATGACTCGTTTCGTATGCGGGAAGAGCGTCTTGACCTCGCGGCGCAGTTCGTCGGTGCCGCCGGAGATGAGACGGCCCGTGCACTCGACCACCATGGCGCCGTCCTGCGGGTAAATGCGCAGGCTCAGCGGGGCAGCGGGAACCTCCGGCTCATTCGGCATGCCACTACTTTAATACGAGCCTGCGCCGGAGTGGATGCGCGGCCCGGGCGTTTGTTCCGCCAGGATGCGAGCTTCGGCAGCCAGCATCTTTTGCCAGCGCGCTTCCACCACCGGCTTGGCGGCGACTTTGTTCGCCAGCTTCAGAAACACTTTGTAGTGGCCCATTTCGGACGAAAACAGCGCCTTGTAAAAGGCCGCGAGTTCCGGGTCTTGCGCGGCCGCCGCCAGCACGGAAAAGCGTTCGCAGGAGCGCGCTTCGATCAGTGCGGAAACCAGCAAGCGGTCGAGCGTCTCTTCGCTGCCGCCCTTGCGCACCAGCGCGCGCAGAGCTTTGGCATAGGCGCAACGGTGTCCGCGTTCCATTTGCCCGCCGCGCCGGGCCAGCAGGCGAACCGTCTGCGCCAGGTGCGACGCTTCATCGCGAGCCACGCCGGTCATGGTTTCCACCCAACCCGGCGTCCATTCGCCCGGCCAGCGCGTCATCAATTCCAGCGCATTCGCCGCCGCTTTTTTTTCGAGGAAAGCGTGATCCTGCAGGAGCGCCACCGTGTCGGCCAGCGCCGCGCGTCCCCACTCCGGCGGAGTGCGCGAATGCAGCGGCAAACTTTCGACGCTCATCAATTTCTAACCACCACGCCGCGCGCAAAAGCGAGGCGTCTGACGGCGGGCCACAGCACGCGGTTCCACCACATGATGAGCGCCGAGCCCAGCAGGACCAAGGGAACAAAACCTAGCAGAACCCACAGCGCTTTCAAGGGCCAGCCTCCGAAGTTTCCGTAATGCAGGGATGAAAAATCGCGCAGAATTTTTCCGCCCAAAGTGAGCGGGCGGCGGCGGCGCGGGAGAATCGGCGCGCTGGAAGAAGTCTGCGGGGGGCGCTGGATTTGCGGCGGCTGCGGCAGGCGCGGGGGATTGATGGGCGTGAATAATTCAATGGCCGCGCGGAAGGGTTGCGGGTAGACGAAGTAAAATCCTGTCGCGCCCCACATGAAGACCAGCGCGAAGCTCCAGATGCCAACGGCGCCGTGGAGGTCCCAGTTCATGCGCTTCCAGCCGACGCCGCGCCGCATCGTCAGATTGCGCCGCCAGTTGGCGACTCCTGGCCACCACACCACCAAACCGGTCAAACATAGCAGCGCGGTCAGGCCGCCGCCGATCGCGTTCCAGCTCATACCGTTCGAGCCCAGCAGCAAGTTGCCGTGGAGATCGGAAACCCAGCGCATGATGCGGAACCAGGGCGACACGGCGGGGCCGCGGTCTTCTCCGGTGTAAGGATTCACGAGGCGGCGGACTTCGCTCGAGCCGCGCGCGAGCAATACTTCGGAAGCTTCGTCGCCGTCGCGCCCGGGCTTGAGGTCGCGGATCGCGTAGCCGGGGTGCGTCCGTTGCAGAGCGTTTTCGAGTTGCCGCGGGGTGAGCGGTTGCCCTGCCGGCGTGACATGCAGCTTGACGATCAGCACATCGTAAATGTCGTTGCGAAAAACCACGGCGCTGCCGCTGACGCAGACGACGGCGATGTACAAGCCTAAAATCAGGCCGGCCCATAGATGGATCTGGAAAATCGCCTTGCGAAGCCAGGTGGTTTGCGGACGCCGCAGCCATCGCTGCCAGAAGGACACGCTAACGCCTTCCGGCGCCGAGGGCTGGGGTTGCTCGGCCGTCGAAATAGCGGACGGGATTGCGGATTTGCCCAACGTGCCATGCTAACAAAAATCGGAATACCTGTGGGTGGCGGGCCAGATAATGCAAGGCGCGGTATTGCAAATCGGGGCGTCCGTCAAGCAGCAACAACAGATCGGCCATGAAGCGGGGGCGGCGCGCCAGGCGGCGATGGGCGGCTTCGTAGAAATCAAGATTGCCGGCGACGAGGGCGTCGGCGAGGGCGAGGGATTGGCGGAAAGCCAGGCCTAATCCTTCGCCCGTGATGGCGTCGACCGATCCGGACGCATCGCCGACCAGCGCGACGCTGCCTTGCGTGACGACCCATAAGCGGCGTGTGGCGGAGATGCCGCCGCGTTCCATGGAGATGCGGGGAGCATCGCCGAGGCGTTGGCGCAGATCGGGAAAATACTCCAAGGCTTCTTCGACGCGCACGTGCGGGTCGTGGCAGAGCACGGCGACCATCACTTGATCGGCAGCGACGGCGGCCACGTACATCTGGAATTCAGGATGCCAGTAAACTTCGACGTGATCGCTCCAGGGGGCGATTTGATAATGCACGCGGAAACCGAGGCGTTCGCGGACGCGACGCCAGCGATCAAGGCCGGCCCATTTGCGGACGCGCGAGGCGTGGCCATCGGCGCCGATAATCCAGCGGGAGTTGATGTCTGAGAGCTCGCCGGAGGGCGTTGCCCAATGGAGTTCTACGCCCGAGCGCACGGCCGCGTTGACCAGGATTTGATGCAGAACGGTACGCCGCAGCGCGAGGCCGCTGCCGACGGGGAAATCGGCGGCCACGGCAACGTCTTCACCTAGGAAGCGGACGCCGCGAAAGGGGATGCCGGTTCCGGGGGGAATTTCGACGCCTAATTCGGCCAGCGCTTTCAAGGCATCCGGCATCAGGCCTTCGCCGCAGGCTTTGTCGATGGGCGGGACGGCGGCGTCGACGACTGCCACGCTGAAACCCTTGCGGCTTGCGGCGATGGCCGCGGCTAAGCCCGCCGGGCCTCCGCCGACAACCAGCACGTCGGGGTTAGCAAGAGACAAAGATCACCACCGCAAGAGAACTACTTCGGAGCAGAATCCGGGACCGAGGGCGGCCATCACGCCAAGCGTTCCGGGCTGCGGACGGCGGTTCAACATCACGTCTTCGAGCACGCACAAGACGGATGCCGACGATAAATTTCCTACGCGGCGCAGGCAATCCCAGGAGGCTTGGATGTCGCCCTTCTTCATTCCTAGCGATTCTTCGGCGGCTTCGAGGACTTTGGGGCCGCCGGTGTGCATTACCCAGGAGCCGACTTGGGCGCGCTCGAATCCATGGGCGGCTAACAGCGCGTCGACATCCGGGCCGAGGTGTTCGCGCACCACGTCGGGGACTTCGCGCGAGAGGACGATGCGGAAACCTTTTTCTGAAATATCCCAGCCCATTACTTCTTCGGTGTCGGGATAAAAGACGGAAGCGGTGGCGATTATTTCGGGACCCGAACGCACGGGGACGTCGGCTCCGGCGACGACGACCGCCGCGGCGCCGTCGCCGAATAATCCGGACGAGACCAAATTCGCTAGCGAGAGGTCTTCGCGCTGTAGGGTCAGTGAACACAATTCTACGGAAAGCAACACGGCTACTTGATCGGGATAGGCGCGGACGTAATCGGCGGCGCGGGCGACGCCTGCGGCTCCGGCTACGCATCCCAGGCCGAAGATCGGCGTGCGGCGGATGTTGGTGGGCAGCTTCATGCGGTTGATCAGGCGCGCGTCGATCGAGGGGCTGGCGATGCCGGTCACCGATACGAAGAACAGGGCGCCGATTTGCGAGAGGTCGAGGCCCGCGCGCGACATGGCGCAGCGGATGGCGCGTTCGCCTAGCTCCTGCGCGGCTTCGATCCAGATGCGGTTGAATTCGCCGAAGGTTTTAAGATCGTAATAGCGTTCGAGCGGCAAGACCAGGTGACGGCCGTCGACTCCGGCGTGGGCGTGGAGTTGATCGAGCATGCGCGGGTTTTCGATTTGGCCGCGCCAGTATTCGCGCAGGGCGGCTAGAAGCACGGCTTGCGGATAGTAGTGTTTTGGAAAGGCGCTACCCGCCCCGGCGATGCGCATGGTTATGACTATTAGACGACAAAACGGCTGGTCGGGGCACACTTCTGCTGAGAAATTGGCTCACGGATGGACACGGACGGACTCCGATAGCTGCAAAGATCGTCTCGCGGTGAGCCGCTTTTGAAGGCGGCCCACCGGAGTGGTGAAGGTCATGGACGGCTTGCTGGTCTCTGAAAAGTGTCTGAATCAACCAGTTTTCTGCTCTCTCCCATTTCCTCCCGCGGCAACTTTTAACGATCACCAGAGAATCGATTCTC
>JALYIB010000222.1 GCA_030775965.1 Acidobacteriota bacterium
CGAACTGTTATTGAAGTACCCATACTTTACGGTTCCGGGAGTAGTGGCCGATCCCAGGCCAGATTTAGTGAAGGTGACCTGACCCACATTTATGTTTCCACCTGCGGTGGTGGGCGTAGTGTTGCCGTTGGAATAAAGATTCACTCCAGTGGGCGTGGTACGCAGCCCCAGCAGGTTGCCTATAGCCATAAAGGAGTCGAAACTGCCTTGCTCGTAATAGATGCCGCCGCCGCCGCGTACGACAGTCTTACCGTTTCCGCCAATGTCCCAGGCGAAACCCAGGCGCGGAGCGAAGTTGTTGTGATCGCCGTTGAAGGCCTTGTCGAGTTTGCTGGTACCGGTTTGCAGCAAGCCTTGGCTGGGAATGAAATTACCCATCTGATTGTTGGCTTCGCTGAAAACGGTCGTGATCTCATAGCGCAAGCCCGCGTTCACCGTGAAGCGCGAGGTCACGCGCCAGTCATCCTGCATGAACAGCGCAAAGCCCTTATCTTGCAGATCACGGGACAGATCTCCAGCCGTGATTTGGCCCCGATTCATATTCCCGGCGAAGAAGTTCTGCAGAGCGCCAATATCCCCGCTAGGGCCGAAACGCAGGGGTCCTTTGGTATTGGCGGTGACGTTATTCAGGCTGTGATTTATCAAAAATTCGCCACCGAACTTGAGCCCGTGGCTGCCTTTCTGAATGGAAACGGAATCCGTGAATTGGTCGACAGTGTTGGGGCCCACGGTCTTGGGCCAACCGAGTCCAAGTTGGAAGCCGTAGCCGCCCTGGTTGAAAGTAAATACCGGGAGGCCGAAGTATAGGGGATTCGTCTGCCCGGTGTTGATGTTGTAGGTACTGCCGTTGTAGGAGTAGCTTGCGGGATTCTGGGTGGAGTCGTTACTCTGGAAAATCTGATGATACCGGGAATAGCCCATTCGCAAGGAATTCACTACCGTGGAACTAGGGACCCAAATCCAGTTCCCGGAGAGAACTTGCGACTGGGCATACTGGTTCGTCAGCCAGGGCTGGGCGATTTGGAGAGTGGGGTTATCGACGAAGGTGCCGTCGCCGGGGCTCTGGAAATAAAGGCCATTGAAGGAATTCTTATCGTTCAGGCGGTAATCCAGCTTGCCAACTCCCGAGTAAATTTTGTTACTGCTCGCCAGCGAAGTGACGTAGGTTCCGGTTGAGCTAACGGGGAAAAGACCGGGAGCGTTGGGAAGGGGAACGCAACTGGTGCTCAATCCGGCCAGTTGCGCGCTCAGGGGCGCGACGGCTCCGGCGGCTTTGGCAAGAAGGCAGGCGCCAATTAAGTTTCTGGATGGGTCTCCGACGCCGGCAACGGTGATGGGAACTTTGTGCGACACCGAATTACTCACTTCGTACTGTTGGGATTCGTAGTTGCCGAAGAAGAACAGCCTGTCGCGGATGATGCGGCCGCCGACGCTGCCGCCATACTGCTCGAGCGAGAGCGGCCCCTTCGGCGCGAAGAAATCGTTGGCATCCCAGGCATCGGTGCGGCCATAAGCATAGGCGGTTCCGTGGAAGGCGTTGCTGCCGGACTTGATACCGACGTTTACGATCGCACCGGGTTTCCAGCCGTATTCAGCGCGAGGGTTCTGGTTGGTCTTGAATTCGTCGATGGCATCGATGGGCAACATGGTGCCCGCGTCGCCGGCGGCCATCACGGCATTCATGACGCTTTGCGCCATCCAGGGATCGTTGCTGTTAATGCCGTCCACCATGAAAAAATTGTCGTGGGGACGCAAACCATTGGTGCTTTGCGCCCAACCGGAGTTGCCGGGGTACTTGACGACGCCGGGGCGCAGGTCCAGCAAGTTTTCGAAGTTTCTGCCATTCAACGGCAGATCGTTGATGACCTGGTTGGTGAGGGAGCCGCCCAGTTCGGCGCTCGTGGTGTTGAGAGCCGCCACTTCACCGGTGACGGTGACCGTCTGGGTCTGATCTCCCGGCTGCAGCGTGAGGTCGACGCGAAGGTCCTGGCTGACCTCGAGCTGAATATTATTTCGGTCGGTGGTTTTGAAACCCTGGAACTCGACGCGCACCGTGTAAGTTCCCGGTGTCAGGCTGGGCGCGGCGTAGGCGCCGGCGGCGTCGGTGTTCAAGGTACGGGTGGCGCCTCTTTGCACGTCGGTGACGGTCACCTTGGCGTTGGGAACCGAGGCGCCGCTGGGATCAGTGACGGTCCCGGCGATGCTTCCGGCCGCGCCTTGCGCCCAGAGCGAGGCACTCAGTAAAAACGTTGTAACCAGCAAAGCGAAAATTCGCGAGGCCCGGGGACTGCGTGCGGGCGCCGAAAAAATAGATTTTGCATATGCGAGACTCATTTTAACCTCCAAGGCGAAACTGGGTCTTAGGGCAAAAACGTTCAACCACTAACCATGAAGCTATGGAATGCTAGCACCCGCCCGAATCACTGTCAACGAAAATTGATCATGAAAGGCGTGGGATTTAAAGGAAATTCGCGGCAAAGTTTGCAATAGTAAATTTATTCAGGAAGGCTTCAGGTGGACCTCAGTAAATCCTCAGATTTCGGAGGATTATAGGCGATTACTTGCGAGCGAGCGCGCCGGGCTTGGCGGCTTGCGGGGAGTCGGGAAGAAGATCGCGCGATGGAAAAATTACGGTGAAGGTGGAACCGGCGCCTGCGGCGCTTTGCACCTCGATCTTAGCGCGGTGAGCGATGGCGATGCTTTCGGCGAGGGGTAACCCAAGTCCATGACCGCTGCCGGTACGCGAGCGATCGGCGCGGTAGAAGCGCTCGAAGATATGCGTGAGATCGGCTTGGCCGATGCCGGCGCCGAAGTCCTGGATGATGACGGAGATGTGGGTCATCTGACGCTCGATGGCGACGATCACTTGGCTGGAGGGGTGGGAATACTTGAGGGCGTTGTCGAGCAAGCCGAGGAACAGACGATGCAGCGCGGGGCGGTTGCCGGCAATGATGGCGGGTGCGTCGCCCAATGCAGTTTGGATGTGGATTTGCCGGGTCTGCGCGAGGCTGCTCATTTCCAGGGCGACGGCTTGCAGGATGTCGCGCAGATCCACGGGAGCGCGCGGCATTTCGACGATCTGAGCGTCGGTGCGGGCGAGAATCAGCAGATCCTCGACGAGCTGGGTCATACGCTGGGCTTCGGAGACCACGTCTTCGAGAGATTCGCGATAGGACTCGGGCGAACGGCCGCGGCGCAGCGCGAGCTCGGCGGTGGTGCGGATGACGGCGAGCGGAGTGCGCAACTCATGCGAGGCGTCGGCGACAAATTGGGAGAGGGTTTTGACGGCGGATTCGAGGCGCGCGAGCATGGAGTTCACGACTTCGGCGAGGCGCGCGATTTCGTCGCCGGTGGCGGGGACGGGGACGCGCTCCGATAAGTTCTCGATGCTGATCATGAGCGCGGCGGCGGTGACATCCTGCACGGGGCGGAGAGCGCGGCGGCTGAGCCAGACACCGCCCAGGCAGGCGATGAGGATCACGACGGGGATCAAGCTCCACAGCAGGAAGCGCAGTTGATTGAGGACGTAAACCACGTTGGTGGCGGGGGCGCCGACATTCAGGTCGAAGGTGGCGCCATTCATGGCGAAGCTCCGCTGCTGCATGCGCAACGTGGCGGTGGCGGTTCGCGCATTTTCGGGATAGGCGAAGGTAAAGCCGTCGGAGCCGCGCAGGACCACGTAACTGGTGGGCGGCAAGGCCTGGCAAAATTCCTCTAGCTCGGCGCGCAGATGGGGAACATGCTCGGCGGACTCTTTGCGGAAATAGCTTTCAAAGCGGCTGGCACGGCCGTCGAGTTCGTCGTCTATATCGGCCAGCAACTGGTGACGGAGGGAGACCCATAGCAGGACGCCAAACAGCGCCAGGCCCGCGGTGAGAACCACGGCGTACCAGACGGTCAGGCGAAAACGGATGGAGTGGCGATGCATGCGTTCAGGGCTCCCGCATAATGTAGCCGAAGCCGCGCAGGGTGTGAATCAGCTTGGGCTCATGCGTGTCGACTTTGTGGCGCAGTTGGCGGACGAACACTTCCAGATTATTCTGGCTCACCTCGTGGTCGAAGCCCCACACCGATTCGAGAATGGCGTCGCGGCTGACGGCGCGGCCGCGGTTGCGCATCAGCAATTCGAGGAGTTTGTATTCGCGGGGCGTCAGGTTGACGACTTCGCGGGCGCAGGTGACGCTGCGGCTGGCGGGGTCTAATTTGACAGCTCCGATTTCAAGGCAGGCGGCGCGGGGTGCGTCACCGCGGCGGCTGATGGCGCGCAGGCGGGCGAGCAGCACTTCGAGGGGGAAGGGCTTGGCGAGATAATCGTCGGCGCCGGAGTCGAGACCGCTGACGATGTCGGCGGCGGCATCGCGGGCGGTCAACATGAGGACGGGGGTTTGATTACGGCTTTCGCGGAGCTTGCGGACCACCGTGAAACCGTCCATCGCGGGGAGCATCACATCGAGCACGATGACGTCGAAGCGGGAGGAGAGAGCGATGGCCAGGCCTTCGCGGCCGTTGCCGGAAACCACGGCCTGGTGGCCTTCTTCCTGGAGCGTGCGCGCCAGCAGATCGGCCATGCGCTGTTCGTCCTCGACGACCAGGATTCGCATGCCTACGAGGGTAACAAAGTTGGTGGTGTAACGGTCGTACTTCGCGATTCGTCTTGATAATCGGGGTAAAACGCGCTTGAAAGGTTCTGGCGGGCGTTGTTAAAGTCCCCACTGGGAGGTTCTATATGAAACACAAAAGCGTAATTTTACTGGCGGCGATCGCCAGTTTCGTTGTGATTCCGGGCCTGGCGTTGGCGCATCACGGGCAGGCTTCTTACAACTTGAAGGAGTCCGTTACGGTGACGGGAACGGTAACGGATTTCCAATTACTCAACCCGCATTCGATCGTTTATCTGGACGTGAAAGCGGAGAATGGCGAGCTGCAACATTGGCAGGGCGAGATGACGAGCCCGAATCGTTTGATCCGCGGCGGGTGGAACAAGAAGACCTTAAAGCCGGGGGACCAGATCACGCTGACGGGCTGGGGCTCAGCCAACGGGGCGCATTCGCTGTGGATCACAAAGTGCATTACGGCGAGCGGCGAGGAGTTGAAGCTGGGAGCCGGAGACTGATATGCAAGCTTCATTCCTGAAGTGCATTTTTGTTTGCGCGGGCGCGGCTGCGCTGGCGGTCGCGCAGCAGAAGCCGGATCTATCCGGGGTGTGGACGGCGAAGAACGAGCGCGGAGCGCGCTACCGCAGTTGGAGCTTCATGGCGGAAGAGCCTCCCATGACGCCGTGGGCTTTGGAGAAATTTAAGCTGACCAAGCCGTCGTTTGGGCCGCGGTCGTTTAAGGATTCGAACGATCCGGTGAATCCGACTACGGTGAACTCCACGGGCTGTTTCCCACCGGGGGTGCCACGGATTTATTTGCAGCCGTTTCCGATGGAGATCGTTCAGCAGCCGAATCGGGTGCTGATGATTTACGAGTTCGACCATTTGATCCGGCAGATCTGGATGGATGGGCGGGCGCATGTGAAGGACTTGCCGGGCACGTGGATGGGGGACTCGATCGGCAAGTGGGAGGGCGACACGCTGGTGGTCGATACTACCGGGTTCAACGACAAGACATGGCTGGATCGCGCGGGGCATCCACATAGCGAGGATCTGCATGTTGTCGAACGGCTGAAGCGGACGGATGCGAAGACGCTGCAAATCGATATTACGATGGACGATCCCATGGCTTACACCAAGCCTTGGGGGGGGCAGTTGCTGTACACGCAACGGCCGGATTGGAATATCTCGGAATTGATTTGCGTGGATAACGCGAATTTCGATCAGTTTTTGAAGAACGAAGAGGGGCCGGCTAAATAACTCTATCCGCCGGGCAAAAGGGGGGACAGGCACGGACTTTCGCAAGGAGCGAAATTCGAGCCTGTCCCCTATTTTGCGGACTAGACTTCCGTCACTAATTGTTGGGCGGCCCAGTCGGGGAAGACGGGGGGGCGCACGGATCTAGGGCCGCCAGCGTTGGAGGCTTGGTTGTGGCCGGTGCCTTCCACCATTTCGCGTTTGCAGTTTACGGACGCCCGATAGAGTTTCAGGGCGCCGGCGGGGTCCATGATGCGGTCGTCTTTGCTGTAGCCAATGAGTAGGGGGCACTCGATGCGGCTGGCTCGGCCTTCTAGCGTGTAGTCGGCTAACTTCTTCCTGGCGTCGGTCAAATCCTTAGCTCCCACGATCCAGCGGATGCGTTCCTGGATGGGCGGGTAGTAATCGAAGAGGTCGTTCAAGAGGCCGAAAGATCCGCTGCTCATGGTGGCGGCCTTGATGCGGGGCTCGCCGCTGGCGGCGCGGGGAACTCCGTAGCCTCCCATGCTGATGGCGGTCATGCCGATCTTCTTCGCGTCGACATCGGGGCGGGTTTCGAGGTAATCGATCATGGCTTTCGCGATGCGTTCGGTGTCGGGCGGCAAATGGAGATCCTTGACGCGTAACGCTCCGCCCTGGCCGGGGAAATCCAGCGCGAGGTATGCCATGCCGCGGGCTACGTAGGCGCCGCCGCCTAGAATCGTCGCTTCGGCCATGGTGTCGGCGCCTTGGAAAGCGATCATCACGGGGAAGCGTTTTCCGGCAGGGCCGTTGGGCTTGCGGAAGTAGCCGTCGAGCATGGTTCCTTCGTAGTTCACTTGAATTCGCTCGAAGGGGGCGCGCGTCATCTTCCAGGCTTGGTCGAAAGTCTCGCGCATTTTTTTGTAGCTGGGCATCATGCGCGGATCGGTGACGGGCTGCGGCCAGCAGGCTTCGCGGTAGAAGTTGGATGCCTTGAGGTAATACTCATTCGCGGTGACTTTACGGCCTTCGGTGGCGAGCTGGTCGGCGGCGCGCTCGTTCTTTTCGGCGACACGGGTCCATTCGGTGACCCAGGAGTCGAGGTTAAACGGCTTCATGCGCTGGGCCACTTCTAGTTGATCGGGGTCGCTGGTGTAGATGGAGGCGGTGAGGCGAATTTCCAGTTGGCCTCCGCCCGGCAGGTTGTTGCCGAGGAAAAGCTCGGATTCGGAACGGCCCCCGACTTTGCCCAGGGAGCCGGCTTCGGAGCCGAGGTCCTGGGCTAGCGCTGACGACGTCAGCATTTCTGAAAAAGGAACCGCCGAGGCTATGCCGAGTTTCACTAAGTTTCTTCGGTTAAGTTCTAGCACGATAGAGGTCTCCTTCCTGTGTTTCTTTGTGAGGACGCGCGAGGGGTGGCATCATCCCAGCCGGTATTGCAATGCGGCACGGACCAGCGGTCGACTTTGCGGGCTTGGAGCACGGGTTTACCGAGCGCGGGGCAGGAGAGGCAATAGCTGGCATCGTGGGTGCCGATCCAAAATCAAGTGGCGGGCCCATTCGACGAACACGTTTTCAGTGGAGCCGCGCCACCAGCTTTCGTAATTATTGATTTCGCCTTCGTAGGGCGGCACGAAATACGCGACTTCTTTTGGCTCGGTGGGGTTCGAGATGTCGAACACGAGAACGCGAGCGGAAAGGGCGGAGTGCCGCCGCCGGGGATGAGCCCGCTGACTTGCGCCCGGGCGGCGGCTGCGCTCAGCATGGCGCCCGCAGTATTTCTGAGATCTCCGCGGGTGAGTGAGTTTTTCACGGATTTAGAGATGCCGCGTAGGCGGCTAGGGCGATCATGTCGTCCTCGGTTAAGTTCGCCACGACTCGCTTCATGAGCGCGGCTTGGCTACCGGCGCTGGCTCCGCTTTGGAAATTGTAGAGTTGGCGCACGATGTAAATGGGATGCAGGCCGGCGAGGCGCGGGACGTCGCCGAGACCTTTCAGTCCTTCCCCGTGGCAGATGGCACAGGTCACGGTTTTGCCGATTCCGCTGGACGCCAGGGCGGCGCCTTTTGCGATGCTGCCTTTGGGAACGTAGGCGGTGAATCCGGTGTGGGGATCGCGGGCGGTGACGGTGTCGGGGTTGATCGGCAGTTCGACAATGCGATTGCCGAGCGGTTCGGTGCCGCCGGCGGGGTGCGGCAGACGAATGCGTCCCGCGGCCCTGACGTAACTCCTGGGCAGCGTGTCGGCCTCCACTACTTTGATCCAGGCGCCGGGTTTCAGGGCGGCGAACCATTCGGCGGCTTGGCGGGCGTCGGCGTCGGATACTGCTTTTCCGATGGCGGTCATGCGCGCGGGATCTTTACGGGTTCCGCTTTTGAAATACAGCATCTGGCGCGCTAGATATTCGGCGGGAAGACCGGCGAGATCGGCGGATTCCGGATGGCCCTGTCCGGACTGCAGATGGCAAGATCCGCAGGCCGGCGCGTTGGGGGCCGTGCCGCGCCCAATCACTGGCGGCAAGGGGCCGTGATCTTCGGGATACCAGTCGGGCGGATTGATGAGATCGTCGATCTGCGCGGGCGTGTAAGTTTTGGTGCTGCCCGGGAGATGGACGGGCTCGCTGCTTTCCGCGGCAGGAGGCTGTTCTTTGTCGGCCGTGGGGAAGGCCCACGCGGGACGGACTACAGCACTCTGTTGAGCGACTGCCAGAACAGAAACGAAAACAAATAAGAGGAGCTTCTTAGTATTCATAAAGACGTGTAGGATTATCGACTAGAATGTTTTGGCGAACGGCGGCGATCAGGACTTCTCGTCTGCTGGCGTTACCCATGGC
>JALYIB010000223.1 GCA_030775965.1 Acidobacteriota bacterium
GAGCAGGGCTTCGAGGAGCTTACCCTGGGGGCTGGACTCGATTCGCATGCGGCGTTCTTCGCGGACGACATCCCGCTCCTTGTAAAATTCGCGGAACACCGGATGAAAGAAGCGTTCCGATTCCAGCAGGAACCACAGCTCGATGCGATTCGACGGGAAACTGTAATAGTAGTTTGTCGAATCTTCGCCGGTTCCGGCGTTCATATCCAGGCCGCCGTTCGACTCGACCACGCGATCGTACTCGTTGGGCTCGATGTAGCTGTCGGCGCTCTCCATGGCGGCTTCGAGGTCAGCCTGAATCGCCGCGATCTTCTTAGGATCGGCGCGCGGCCCCTTGTTGCGTTCGGCGTCCAGGCGGTCATAGACCACCTCCACCGCATCCATCGCGGCCTTTTCCGCGGGCCAGTTCTTGGTGCCGATAGTGGGCGTGCCTTTGAAAGCCATGTGCTCGAACATGTGCGCGAGGCCGGTTTCGCCGCCGGGATCGTCCACCGAGCCCACGTTCATGTAAGTGTGGAAGGAAACCACCGGCGCATCGTGGCGTTCGACGACGATGAAGTGCAGACCGTTGGCGAGCGTGAACTCGCTGACTTTCTTTTCGAACGACTTTCGCAGTTCCGCGACCGATTGCGCCGCGAGCATTGCCGGGATCAGCAGGAACAGTGCGAAACGAGGCCTCATGACACTAGCGTATCAGGCGCTCGACGGGAGGTTAATTGTAGTTGAGTCCGCGGCCGATAGTGACAAATATCGCGAGGACCAGCAGCACCACTGCGGGCGTGGACGGCTCTTTGCGCCGGATGTGAAAGCCGATGGCCAAGACCATGATGATCGCGAGGCCCAAGGCGGCGAGCGGCGTGAGTAGGGGAGCAATATGCGTCGCCAGCGGCAGAATGAGGCCCAGGGCGCCGGCCAGCTCACTGATGCCGATGAACGTCACCAGTCCTTTCGAAATTCCCCGGCCTTTGGACATCTTCTGAAATTTTTCGTAAGCGAACAGCTTCATTCCTCCCGACATGAAGAATGCGGCGCTTAAGAGCGCCTGGACGATCCATAGGGCGATATTCATAAAAGGTTCTCCTTCTATAGTTAGTATTGTTTGGTAACTAGCTATATAATAGTGAGTGAATGAAAACAGCGCAAGAAGGCACAAAAATGTCACCAAGTCACACGCCTGTGCCCCACCAGGACTGTTTGGCGGTGCGCGAGGTGCTCAACCGCATAGGCGATAAATGGAGTGTGCTGGTTGTGGCGTTGCTGCGCGATGGCCCCAAGCGCTTCAGCGGAATTCGGCGGTCGATTGAAGGAGTGTCGCAGAGAATGCTGACGTTGACGCTGCGCGGCCTGGAGCGCGACGGCTTGGTCACGCGCACAGTCGAGCCGACCATCCCGCCGCGCGTCGACTACGAACTGACCAAGCTAGGCAGGACTTTACTTAAGCCGATCCTGACACTAGCGGGGTGGGCCCAGGAACATGGGAGCGATATGCTGGGCGCCCGGCAACGCTATGATTCGGGAGCGAAGGCCAAGGGGCCCGCAGGATCGACGTAGATGCCTTCAAATGCGTCAAGCACTGCCTTCCATACCACGTCCCCCGGGGCATAGATAAAACCGGCTACTTGCCGCCCATGATGTCGGATTCTTTAGCCTTCGACGCCGCGTCGATCTTTTGGATGTGGGCGTCGGTCATCTTCTGCACGTCATCGAGCGCGCGGCGCTCTTCGTCTTCGCTGATCAGCTTGTCCTTGAGCAGTTTCTTCAGGTGCTCATTGGTGTCGCGGCGGATGTTGCGCGCGGCCACGCGGTGATCCTCAGCGACGTTGTGCAGGCGCTTGACGATTTCCTTGCGGCGCTCCTCGGTCAGCGGCGGCACCGGAATGCGAATCAGCTTGCCGTCGTTGGCGGGATTCAATCCCAGGTCCGAGCCGCGGATGGCTTTTTCGATGGCGGCGATCTGCGAAACATCCCAGGGTTGAATGGTGATCAGCGCCGGCTCGGGCACATGCAGGTTGGCCACTTGATTGATGGGCGTCGGCGTGCCGTAGTAATCCACTTTGATGTTGTCGAAGATGCCCACCGACGCGCGGCCCGTGCGAATATTCGCGATGGCCTGCTGCAAATCGGACAGCACTTTGTCCATGCGGGTCCTGGAGTGCGTCTCCAGCTCTTTGATGTTCTTAAAAGTGTGGTTCGCAGGTGCTTGCGGTTCTGGTTTCATAGAAGGCTCACAAAATGACAGCTCAAAAAATGACAGCTCACAAAATCAGGGTGCCGACGGCTTCGCCCATCGCCATACGCATTATATTGCCGTATACCGTCAAATTGAAAACCACGATGGGGAGCTTGTTGTCGCGGCACATGGAAACGGCGGAGGCGTCCATCACGCGCAGATTTTTCGCCAGGACGTCAGAATAGCTGATTTCCTCGAAGCGCAGGGCATCGGAGTATTGCAGCGGGTCTTTGTCGTAGACGCCGTCGACGCGCGTGGCCTTGGCCACAATATCGGCGTGGATTTCCAGGCCGCGCAGCGTGGCGGCGGTGTCGGTGGAAAAATAGGGGTTCGAAGTTCCCGCGGCGAAGATCACGATGCGGCCTTTTTCCAGGTGGCGAATCGCCCGGCGGCGGATGTAGGGTTCCGCCACTTCGTTCATGGGGATCGCCGTCATCACGCGCGTGGGCACGCCCTGCTGTTCGAGAGCGTCTTGCAAGGCCAGGGCGTTGATCACGGTGGCCAGCATGCCCATGTGATCGGCCGCCACGCGGTCCATGTGCTGGGCCGCGGCCGCGACGCCGCGGAAGAAATTGCCGCCTCCCACTACCAGGCCGATCTGCACACCGGCCTTGGCGACTGCGGCAACTTCTTCCGCCAGCGCCTTCACGCGCGCCGCGTCCAGGCCGAAGGAGCCCTGGCCCGCCATCACTTCCCCGCTCAGTTTGAGCAGAATACGCTGGTATCGGGGCATGCTTTCTCCGCGCGCGGCCGAGGCACCCACTGGATTACTCTCCGGCTGTTTCTTCGGCTGCGGCCGTGTCGCCCACTTTGTAGCGGACGAAGCGCGCCACCGAAATGTTCTCGCCGAGCTTCGCGATCTTGGTCTTGATCACATCGGCGATGGTGACAGTGTTTTCCTTGATGAACGGCTGTTCCATCAAGCAAACTTCTTCGTAGTATTTGGCGAGCCGGCCTTCGACGATCTTGTCGAGAATTTTCTCCGGCTTGCCTTCGCTGAGCGCCCGTGCACGCGCGATGTCCTTCTCTTTGGCGATGGCCGCGGCCGTCACATCCTCGCGGCGCACGAATTCCGGATTGGCTGCGGCCACTTGCATGGCCAGGTCCTTCACCAGTTCTTGGAAATCATCGGTGCGCGCCACGAAATCGGATTCGCAATTGACTTCGATCAGCACGCCGATCTGCGCCCCGGCATGAATATAGGTGCCGATCACGCCCTGCTTAGTGGAGCGCGTGGACTTCTTCGCCGCCGACGCGATGCCGGCCTTGCGCAAGACGACCTCGGCTTCACCCAAGTCGCCTTTCGACTCGACGAGCGCCTTCTTACACTCCATCATGCCCGCTCCGGTGCGTTCCCGGAGCTGCTTTACTAACTGTGCACTGATTTCCATAATTTTCTCACGGCACGACACACTTCATGACACACACCACGCGCGCTACCTTCCCGGCGCGCTAGCCCCTGGTCACATTACTGTCGATCAGTTGGTCTGGACCACTTCGTCGGCGACTTCGGCGCCAGGGCCCTTGCGCGGCAGCGACATCGAAGGCAGATCTTCATCGGGCATCGATTCCGACATCAACTGCTCGGAATACTTGGGATCGATGAACTGCGCGTACTCGGGGATATCCTCCACCGGAGTCTCGTCGGTAATGATCTTCTCGGCGGTGAAATCCTGCTCGCTGGCGAGCTGACGGCCTTCGACCACGGCATCGGCGATCTTAGTGGTAAACAGGCGGATGGCGCGCAGCGCGTCATCGTTGCCCGGAATCACGTAGTCCACCTTGCTCGGATCGCAATTGGTGTCGACCACGGCCACCACCGGAATCCCCAGCTTGCGGGCTTCCTCGACGGCAATCGCTTCCTTGTTCGAATCGATCACGAACAGCAAGTCCGGCAGCCCGTTCATGTCTTTAATGCCCGACAGGTTCTGGTTGAGATGCTTGCGCTCGCGCTCCAGCCGGATGACTTCTTTCTTGGCGCGGCCGTCCCAGGTTCCCTCCGTCGCCATCGCGTCCAGTTCCTTCAGGCGCTTGATGGATTTTTGCACCGTGGCCATGTTGGTCAGCAATCCGCCCAGCCAGCGCTGGTTGACGAAGTATTGACCGGAGCGCAGGGCTTCTTCAGAAATCGCTTCCTGTGCCTGGCGCTTGGTGCCCACGAATAGAACGGTCTTGCCCTGCGCGGCCATTTCGCCCACGTAGCGCATCGCGTCCTTGAACAGTTTGAGAGTTTTTTGCAGATCTATGATGTAGATCCCATTACGTTCCCCAAAGATGTATTCTTTCATCTTGGGATTCCAGCGCTTGGTCTGGTGCCCGAAGTGAACGCCAGCTTCGAGCAATTCTTTCATGCTAATCGACGGCAAAATGCCTCCTTGCCTGCACTACTTTGGTTGAACCCGGAAAGCCACGGCCCAAAGCGGAATTTGTGGCCCAGGTTGAGACGATCGGAAGGGCGGACCACCGGGTCCGCCAAAAAAGAGCATCCGCTCAAAAAAACATCCGCAAAAACTAGCGCTTCGAGAACTGGAAGCGTTTGCGAGCGCCCTTTTGCCCGTACTTTTTGCGCTCGTGCTGGCGCGCATCGCGCGTGAGGAAGCCCAGCTCTTTCAACTTGCCGCGCAGCTCGATATTGAACTCCAGCAGCGCCCGTGAAATCCCCAGCTTGGCCGCGCCGGCTTGCCCCGTGGGTCCGCCGCCGGCGGTATTGATCAAAATGTCGAACTTGTCAGCGGTTTCCGTCGCCAGCAGCGGCTGCTTGACGATCGCCCGCGCCGTGTCGCTCGGAAAATAATGCTCGAAGGTACGGCCGTTGACGGTGATCTTGCCCTCGCCCGCGCGCAGAATCACTCGGGCCACCGCGCGTTTGCGCCGGCCGGTTCCTAGATGTTGCACTAATGCCACGTTTATCCCATCTCCTCTAGAGCGCTAGACCGCCAGCGCTACTGGCTTCTGCGCGTCATGCGGGTGCTTGGGGCCCGCGTATACTTGCAGCTTCCGGTACATCTGTTTACCCAGCTTATTCTTCGGAAGCATGCCCTGGACCGCCTCCTCGACCATCCGCTGCGGACGGGTCTCGCGCACCTTGCGGGCGCTGGTTTCCGTGAGTCCGCCGGGATACCCGGAGTGACGGCGATAAAGTTTCTGTTCTTCTTTGCGCCCGGTGAGGCGCACCTTCGCCGCGTTGATCACGATGATGTGATCGCCCATGTCGATGTACGGCGTGTAGCTGGGCTTGTGCTTGCCCATCAAAATGTTAGCGGCCTTAGAAGCCACGCGCCCCAAAACCAGGTTTTCCGCGTCGATAATGTGCCAGTTACGCGGAATATCCTTGCCCGAGGGAATTACCGTTTTCATGTAGACAGACCTTCTCCGTGCTATTCGTTCAGTAGACAAGTTTAGCGAATGCGGCGGGGGGCTGTCAAACGGGCGCGCGGAGACGTGCGAGAAGGCCTTTGAAACTGCCCCGGCTGCAAACAGGCTCTTTTATGCAACGTGACGAGATTCAATAGATCGGCGGGTTCGGTGGTGAGCAGATAGAAATACTCGTCGGCAAGTCCATTGTGACTGCCGATTTCCCTTTGCAGGTGTCGGCGATCTTGTAAATGTAGGTCATCCTGAACGTGGCAGTCGGTGAATTTACCAGCATCCACGTTCCGAGATTTTCAGTTACGGCAGCAGACAACAGTATCTTATTTCGCACCAAACTCTTGTCCACCGGTTGTGACCTCGGCGACGACAATGCCCTGAACCATGCAGCGCGGGCAAGACGTGGGTAGAACGGGACTCCCGCTTTGGTGACGGTAATAGTGACTTTCGAAGCGGCGAACACAGGATGGCGAGCCGCCAGCAGGAGCGCCAGACCGAAAACCAAGCAACGAATCGCTACTTTCAGTCGGCCGCTTCCCTCAATGGATTGACCCATCTCACGTCGGGGAACCGAGCGAAGTCTCCGTCGGTCGAGCACACCGCCAGTCCATGCTCGACAGCCAGCGCCGCCAAATGAGTGTCGGGGATCAGATTCGCACCGCCCGCCGCGTGCGCCAGCAGCCGTCCGAAAATCGCTGCGTGGCCCTCTGCAGGCTGCGGGATCCAAACATTGGGGCACGCGAGCCACTTCTCCACCTGCTCCCACGCCGCTGAAACTGAATCGGGCCGCTCGAAAATTCGTGAGTTGGTCGCAACCCGCATAAATCCCAAGAGGCTTTGCCACGGCAACCCCACTCTGGGACGATCATTCAGTCGCCCGTCGAGCCATTCCCGCGCCGCCGCATGCTGCGGAAGAGTGGTCATGCGAGAGTACACCAGCAGATTCGTATCCACCAGGATCACTTGAACTGTTCACCTTCCGCGATCGCCAGCACCTCGGCCGTGTTGTCGAGGTTCGGCAGATAACAGCGGCCGGCGGAGTGCCCCGAAGTGCGGAATCTCTTGCGCGGAGCCGGTGCTTTCACCATGCGCACCAATCCCTCGCGCAGCGCGGCGTTCACCACTTCTTTCAGGCTCGCGTCTTTGGCTTTGCGGACCTTCTCTATCAGGGCCGCCACATCATCATCCAGACTGAGAGTCGTCCTCATACATCAAAGCATAAAGATGTTGATGCCTTGATGTCAAACTATTTGCCCGCTCTGCCCGGTTGGTGCGCAGCGTCTTTCTCGTGTTCCAGGCAGTAGTGTTCCAGCAAATCCGTATCCGGCAAAAGTTCCGCGACGAAGTTAAACGCCACCGGCTTGGTGAACATTTTCGCATCGGTAATCGTCATGCCCACTTCCAGGTGTCCGAAATCGCGCCGGTGAAAACGCTCCTCGATACGCATCTCCTCGCTGTGCCCGTGGCCGCGCGCGTCAAGCCAACCCAGATCGTTGAAGCCCGCCGTATCCACCACCAGCGTGTCGCCGTCCCAGCGGCCCACCGAATATCCCATCCACGACGGGCTCGGATCGGCAGGTAGTTTGCGCCCGTCGGTGAAGACTTGGCGGAAGGTGGTCTCCACTTCGTAGAGCAGCACAACTTCGCTGGGCATTTGCAGAATCTTGAACGGCTCCGGCAGCAGATCGGCGTGCGGCAAGCCATCCGGCAAACAGTTCAGGAAGGGACTAGCGGCGCCGCCCGCCTGCGCGCGCTGACGCAGAATTTCCACGGCCGCGGGCGTCAGCGGCTCCTCGCCGGGCTTGAAATCGGCCAGCACGTCGCGGAAATATTTCGAGTTGGGAGACTCGCCCAAGCCGTAAAGCCCCCGCCCGCGAGGCTCGGGCTCAGCCTGCCAGATTCCGGAAAGATCGGGCTTGCCATTGAGGTTGCTGCGCGGCGCCGGGCCGGTCATATTCACCTTGCCATCGGCGGTGCGCGGAGCCCCCGCCATCGGTTGGTTCAGCCACTGCGCTGGCGCGCACAAACAAGCTCCCAGGAAAGCGATTCCGATCCAATGACGGTCACGCATACCAGTGATTAGATCACAAGCGTGCGTGGAAATCTGTGGGTCGCCCTGTGAGCTACGCGCGGCGTCGTCTGTCTTCGCGGCGCAGCGGAAGTTCCACCACCGAGATCGGCTCGGCCTGGGGCTGCCGCCGCTTCCGCACTGCCGTCCACCCGACGCTTAGTCCCAGCATGCACGCGATCATCACCACCGCAGTGCCCAGCACTTCAGGCACATTCAAATGCTGGCGGTATTTCGCGAACCAGGGCCCGTATTCGAGATCGACGTGCACCCAGTAGACCAGCAGGGACGTGGTGCCCAGTTGCCGCACCCAGCTCCAGTTGCCCGCGGCTAGATATTCGCACCACAAGTAAGCGAAGGCGCCCAACAACAGCGCGATCCCCAGCTTGCAAGCCACCAGTGCCGGACTGTTCAACCAGAATTCCGATTGCGCGTAGACGCTAAAAGGAAGGTCAGCGAAGTAGCGTCCGCCGAAGACCAGGCCAAAGCCCAGCAGGGCGGACCACTGCATCGTGCGGTTCCATCCGCCGCGCTCGACTAAGGGAATGAAGCTGCCCACGCCGATGCCGAAGGCCAGAAACGCGCCCCACGGAAAAATGCTGAACATGGCGCCACTGGGCACAAAGTAATCGCGCAGGGGCCCCGGAATCGCGCCCAGATGCAACGCCGTCACCACCGGTGATACCGCCGCGATCGCCGTGCCCGCCATCACCGCCCAACGCACCCTGTCGATCCCGCTGAAGAGCGCCAAAAATGCCAGGAGCGCCGCCGTCGCGCCCATCACATTGAGGATGTCAACCTTTAATAGGTCGGTCCAGGGGCTCGTCCCCCATGCGAAGATCCACCCCTGCAACCGGAACAGAATCGCCAGCAGGAAGAGAAACCGCGCCCGCTTCAGCGCCTGCAGCACGCGCGCTCCCGGAGGCATGTGCTCGCGCCGGTTCATCCCCATCCCGTAAGTCGCCCCGGTCAGGAACAGAAAAATAGCAGCCGCTTCGCCGCCGAAGAATTGCGAATAAGTGAACCACGCGCCACCCCGGTCCGCGGGCCGCAGGAAGGCATCGAAGGTATGCCCCTGCAGCATGATCACGGCCGCGACCCCGCGCATCCAGTCTATGAACGTGACGCGGGGTTTGGACGCGGCCAGCATTTTTTAGGGTGTAATTTCAGTCTACCAAACCCAACCCGCCCAAAAGGCGCGTTCGAGACCCCCGGGGGTTACATCCGGTCTAGCGGGGAGTGGCCGGCCGCGTAATATCGATGCCCCCTTTGAAGTACGCGCCATCTTCGATCACGATGCCCGCCGTCTTTACATCGCCCACCAGGTTCGCCCCGGCGCGCAGCGTGATCCGCTCCGCGGCATCCACGTTGCCCTTAACGGACCCCGCGATAATCACTTCCTTGGCCTTCACTCCCGCTTCCACCTTGCCCTCGGGGCCGATGGTGAGCCGGTGATTCAGCCCCAGATCGCCGCTAAACTCGCCGTTCACTACGATCTCTTCGCCGCTGGTGAGCGTACCTTGAATGCGCAGCGTCTCGCCCACCACCGTCACCGATACGGAGCCCACGGATGAACTTCCTCCGGTCGCCAGCGGACTCGTAGCCGGCTGAGAGGTTGGCTGAGAAGAAGGAGATGTTTGCTGATCTTTATTCCACATTTGCGTCTACCTTAGCACGCTTCGGGCCGCGCCGTATCGATTGGTTGAAAAGCACCGCGCCCGGTGGTTTTTGAGCAAGCACGACCCGCCGGCGCACCGCTTTTTCTTGCACTTGCACGGGGTTCGCTTTGGCACTCCAGATGCCCCAGGAACACCGGAAAGGTTTTCATGAGCACAAGTAACCGTGCGGTAAATACTGGATTACTGGTAACTTTTATGGCGGCCTCCGGACTCGCCCTGGCACAAGATCCACAGGACGACGCCCCACCGCCTCCACAAGTTTCGGCGCAAGACCAAGCCGGCCCCCAAGGCGCCGGCCGCGGTCCGGCTCCGTCCGGTCCTCAATTTCAGGGCCAGCAACCGCCGCCGCCCAATTATGGAGGATGGCGCCGCCTCGGCCCCGTATACGCATCTCCCGGCCAGCCGCCGCAGGCCGGTCCGCCCCCAGGCGGCTTCGACCCGCGTTATGCGCCAGCTCCGCCTCCGCCCCAGGCCGTGCCCGCGCAGCTTACCATCGCGCCTGGAACCTTCTTCACGGTGCGTGTGAATCAAGTGCTTTCCTCGGATCGTAACCAGGCCGGCGACGCTTTTTCCGCAACTCTGGTGAAACCCATCGTAGTCAACGGCGTGATCGTGGCCGATCGGGGACAGGTCATCCAAGGCCGCGTGTCTGAAGCCAAGAAAGCCGGACGCGTGTCCGGCGTATCGCATCTGGGCTTGGAACTTACCGACATGACGCTGGTTGACGGCAGCCAGGTTCCGGTCAAAACCGAATTGGTCAGCCGCAACGGAACCACTTCCCAAGGCCGTGACGCCGTCGGCATCGGCGCGGCTACGGGCATTGGAGCCATCATTGGCGCTGGCGCCGCCGGCAGACATGAAGTAGGCGAAGGCGCCGCCATCGGAGCGGGTGCGGGAGCCGCCGCCGGAATCATCGGCGTGCTGCTGACCCGCGGCAACCCCACCATCGTTCGTCCGGAACAAGTGCTCACTTTCCGCATGGATAACCCGGTCGTGGTGAACACGGACCGCGCGCCGCAAGCCTTCCGCTACGTGGGGCCCAACGACTATCAACAAGCGGGAGACCAGCCGCGTTCTACTCCCTCTCCGGGACGTTACTACGGCGGCTATTACGGACCCGCTTACTATCCCTATTATGGTTACGGCTACCCGTATTTTTACGGCCCCAGCATCGGCATTGAGTTCGGCGGCCGTTTCGGCGGACGCGTCCGTCGCTAAGGGAAATGAGCCGGGCCGCCGTCTCTTTTACGG
>JALYIB010000224.1 GCA_030775965.1 Acidobacteriota bacterium
ATTCCGCGAGCGGTGCCTGGTCCCCATCCATGCTGAATAGTGATTCCACCACCACGAATTTCTGCCCTTCGCCGGTGTCTTCGCCCAGCGCCCGTTCCAGCGCCGCCACGTCGTTGTGCGGAAACACTACCCGCCGCGCCCGCGACAATCGCGCCCCATCGATCAGACTGGCATGATTGCGTTGATCCGAGAAAATAACATCACCCGCTTCGGGGAACGTCGTCAACACCGCCAGGTTCGCCAGATACCCGCTCGAAAAGTAAAGGCTCCGCTCCGTCCCCTTGAAGCGCGCGAACTTTTCCTCCACGCAAGAGAAACTCGCCCGCTCCCCGCGCAGCAAGCGCGACCCCGTACTGCCCACGCCCTCCGCCAGCACCGCGTCCGCCATCCGCTGTTTCAAAAGTGGATGACCCGCCAGACCCAAATAGTCGTTAGAGCAAAGATCGATTCCCGACGGCGGCCGCAGCGTTCGCCGCAAGCCCGCTTGGTCGATGGCGGCCAGCCGTTCCCGCAGACGCGTGGCTACCGCATCAGGCATGAACTTGGACATCCGCCGGCATTAGCCGCATGCCCAGCTTGTCGAACAACTGCCGGTCCACGTTAGCCTCCGGATTCGGCGTCGTCAGCAGCTTATCGCCCATGAAGATCGAGTTCGCCCCCGCCAGGAAACACAGCGCCTGCGCTTCATCGGACAACGACATCCGCCCCGCGCTCAGCCGCACCATTGACTCGGGCATCAGAACACGAGCCGTAGCGATCATGCGCACCAGTTCCAACGGGTCTTCCGCGCGCTGCTTCGCTAGCGGAGTTCCCTCCACGCGCACCAGCATGTTCACCGGCACGCTTTCCGGATGCGGGTCCAGCGTCGACAGCTCGCGCAGCAGCCGGTAGCGTTCGTGCCGGCTCTCGCCCATCCCGATAATCCCGCCGCAGCACACCGTCACGCCGGAGCGCCGCACCCGATCGAGCGTCGCCAGCCGGTCCTCATAAGTGCGCGTGCTGATAATCTCGCCGTAAAACTCCGACGAAGTATCCAGATTGTGGTTGTAGGCGGTGAGCCCCGCCTCCGCGAGCGCCGCGGCTTGCTCGTCCGTCAACATCCCCAGCGTGCAGCACGCTTCCATCCCCAAAGCGCGCACGCCCCGCACCATGTCGAGCACGCGCTCGAACTGCTCGCCTTGTGGAATGTCGCGCCACGCCGCGCCCATGCAGAAGCGTGTGGCCCCCTGCGCCTTGGCGTTGCCGGCAGCTTCCAGCGCCGCCTCGACGCTCACCAGTCCCTCGCGCTCGACGCCGGTTTTGTAGTGCGCCGATTGCGGGCAGTAGGCGCAATCCTCCGGACATCCACCCGTTTTGATGCTCAGCAGCACGCACCCCTGCACTTGGTCGCTACGATGATGCGCGCGATGCACCGTCTGCGCGCGAAAAATCAAGTCCGGCAGGGGAGCCGCATAGATGGCCTCGATCTCGGCCAGGGTCCAATTGTGCCGGACAACAGCAGGAGAAGGCTTAGGAGATTCCAAGTTCTCATTTTAACGCTGCCGCGGCCCGCGCCGCCCGCTACTCCACGCGCAACCCGAATTCCCGCCGTAATTGGTTGTCCGCGTAGAGCCGCACCCAATACGCTCCGGGCGCGAGACGAGCCGTCACGCGCGCCGAAAGACTTTGCGGCTCGACCTGCGCTTCTCCGCTCCACAGCCGCTGTCCGTTGGAACTCACCACCTCCAAACGGTAGGCTGACGCGGCTGGCAAATCCGTTCGATCCACCGTCAAGTCCAAGGGACGTCCGAACGGCGCCCGCGCTACTCCGTCTCCATCGCCTCCCCGCAACGCTCTTAACGGAACCGTCATCGTGGAGGCGGACGCCACCGCTGGCGACGGTTGCAGGCGCCACCCGATGGTCACGCCAACCAGCACCAACATCACGGCACTCGCGAACGCCAGCGGCGCATTAGGTATTGCGAAGCGCGGCGATGGGCGTGGGGCCGCGCCTTCCTGCTCCATCGCCGCGATCCCGGCTTTCATAAGCGCCGTGTATTCATCCACCGCCAACAGCCTGCCTTGGCACAGAGGGCAATCGAACAAATGTTCTTCGAGCGGCGCCAGCGCAGGTTCTAAAACGCGTCCAAACGAATACTCCTCCAATAGATCCTCCGTCGGGTGAACGGGGACCGAGGGCAAAGTGTCCAACGACATGCTTTCCTCCACGTACCACAACTGCACCCGGCTCCTCGTCAGTTCAAACCGGGACTGTGCCAAACCGGCACTCTGTTTCTTAGTGGGACGCGCCCGCCGAAGTTCTCATACAAATCGCGGTTAAAGCGCCCTGAGCCAGTCTTTTCTTGCCGAGTTCGCCAAAACGGGACTTGGCGCGCGATTTCAACAAGCGAAACTGGGTCTCAGTGAGCGTCATTTCGGTACAAATCTCCTCTTGCGTCTCCTCCTCTAGGTAGAAGCGGGTCAGGATCTCCCGATCCCGGCTCGTTAATTCGGAGAGCACCTTGCGGATCAGATCTCCCTTCTGGTGGAAGATCGCGGCCTCTTCCGGATTTCCATGCGGATCGGCCACCAGCGAACTGGCGCCCAGATCCAACTGTTCGCGCCGTGTCTGCACCGCCTTGTCGATGTGAGAAGCTACTTGGCGGCGCACGATTGTCCGCACAAATCCCATCAGCCTTTCCGGTTCCCGCAACTCACCGCGGCGGATGGCCTGCACCACCACGACAAAGGTGTCGTGAACCCGGTCGTCCAGATCCTGAATCCCCAACTGGCGGCACAAATAGAAGCGAACGCCTTTGGAAAACAGATGGTACAACTCCGCCATGCCATCGGTCTCGCTGCTGCGGATTCGCCCCACCAATTTTACCCATCCGGCATAGACTTCTGAGTTGTCGGAAAGCCGCCGAGCCAACTCTGGGCTAACGTTTCCACCTCCCGCGCCGGCCGCTGCCGCCAGCGCAAGTTCGGTTTCCATGGCCGCTTCGTCCGGCGGCGGCCGATTGCTTCCAACGGGGTCTGGAGAGCGCATTTTAGTGGATTCCTCCGGTCATTTGATAGGAAGCCCAGGAAGCTGGCGCATCGCGCCCAGTTCTGGAGTGGGCCACTTCCCTCTGGCTGAGCCGCAGCGCTTCGGCTGCCGAATGATTCCGCAAATAAAAATAAAACCGCGCAAACATGGCGCCCGAATTGTCTTCCACCGGCCATGCAGTGGAGATTACGCCGCTGGCCCCCGCCATGAGCCACGCCCGGGTTAATCCCAGGAGTCCGGCGCCGGCGCGCGCCTCTCCGGCGTTGGCCGCGCAGCCCGTCATGACCACTAAAGCTCCCGGCGCTCGCAGCCGCGCGACTTCAGACGTGGTGAGGAACTCGGGCTGCGCGGGCGAGGCTCCCATGCCGAAAGCGATCCGCGCTTGTTCCCGGTTGGCGCTGGGGAAAAGCACATGCGTCGCCAGATGGATCACCGCCGGCCGCGCGTCTAAGCTTCGCAAAAAGCCCTCGCGCCGTGCCTGCCGGCCTTCGAGCAGTAGCGAAGTGCCGCCGCCTTGGGCCCAGATTCCCGCGCTCGCTTCAATCTCATCCCCGCTTCCCACTAGCCGCTGCAATTGCCCCCCCGGCTGACGATTCAAGACCCGCCCGCGCCAGCGCGGATCAGCCTGGTTATAGATGGGATCGCCCACCCCCAGAAATTCGCCCCGCCTCCCCTGACTCCCCTGACCACCCTGAATTTCAGGACCCGCGGACGCGCTCAGCAGCAGCGCCCCCGGAACGGTTTGCAAAGAATGCCGCTCCACTAGATACTCCGTGTTGCCGCCCCGCTGC